>NZ_JBQTCF010000006.1:0-137663 GCF_052379845.1 Roseinatronobacter sp. NSM
ACCCCCACCCGCATGTATGCGACCGGAGAGTATTCCATCAGTGATCTTGCTGAGGTGTTCCCCGTATCGCGCCCTATAGTCTACTGCACCATCAAGCGCGCCTTATAGCGCGCGTGTTCATGCTGCCAGCAAATCAAAACTTGTCTGATCGGTCGCGTCCAGTCGCACCAATTGCTTTGGTGCGATCTCATCCCAATGCTCGGACCTGCCGTCCAGAGGCTCTGACGCAACGACCAGTCCCCCGCCCGCAAACGCGCGAGAGACATAGAGCGTTGGGCACCGATTATCACTTGCATAGCGGAAGCAATAAAGGCTTTGACCATCTGAGAAGACGCATGTTTGACGAAAGAACGCGGGCACTCCGGCAGATTGGGCCGTGTCCGTCATCTGCGCTATCACGCTACGGCAGGCATGTTCAGGATCATCCGCAAGGCCCGCCCGGAGCAACAACAGAAATATCAGTTCAGAATCTGTGCTGCCCTTGCGTAGCGCGTAGAGATCATCCGGCACGCTCGCCTCAAGGGGTCTGCGCAGGGTCGTAAACGAACCAGTCTGACCGTTGTGCATGAAGCTCCAATTGCCATAGGTGAAAGGATGGCAGTTTGCGCGCGCGGTTTCGCCTTCGGTCGAGGCACGCACATGTGCCAGAAACAGCGGCGCGCAGATATGCTGGCATATGCCAGCGTGTTCGGACATGCAACGATGACCACCGCCTTTCTCTATCGCTTCACTCCTCGCGCTTTGGCCATCTCAGCCACGTCGGGCTGCAGGGGGGCGCGGGCATCAGTGGCGCAGAAACAGGCTGTATTGGAACGATTGCGTGTGTCCCCACGGAGTTGTGTGGTTGTAGGCGCGCTTGTCGACAAGGGCGAATTGCCCCCCCCAATGTTTCGGCCAGCGTGGCGGGGCTGTATCTTGTCACGCGAAGGCCGCTGCAGGTTTCGGGACCATCTGGCGCAAAAGTCGCTGTAATCGCGTGTGCGCCGGGTGCCAGCGCGCTGGACAGGGCGTCAATATATGCGGTCCTGTCTTTTGGGTCGGTCAGGAAGTGAAACACCGCGCGGTCATGCCAGAGATCATATGTCCTTGTGGGCCGCCAAAGGGTAATGTCCCCGACGATCCACGATACTGTTTGCCCACTTGTTCCAAGGCGCGCGCGGGTTGCATCAAGGGCAGCTTCGGACATGTCCAGCACCGTCGGATCGTGCGGACCGCGCGCCAAAAGTGCATCGACCACACGCGATGTGCCAGCACCCACGTCAATGGCGGACGTTGCCGCAGCCAGACCCGCTTGCGTCATCAGGTCCAAGGACACGGAAGGGTCAGTCTGGTGCCAACTGAGGTCCGCTTCCCGCTTGTGGTTGTAAACTGCGTTCTAATGGGTCTTATCGTTCATGCTGATCCCCTGTTTTTCACTCCCTCGGCCCGTGCCATGGGGCGGGTTTGCGTCCGATGGCCAACACTGCATGACCAAGACTGCCGTGACAAGGGCGCGGGGGCGCTATGGTCACATGATGCAGGAGGTTCCATGACGTCAGGAACGGGGGCTTAGGTCACTGGACGCGCGTAGATTGTCGCACAGCATGTCGATAAAGCGCTGGGACGCCGGGGATAATGTGCGCCCGCGGCGCGTAATTATGGCGGCAGGGCGCGTGACCACCGGGTCCACCAGCGGCCGCCAGACAAGGCCGGGGTCACGCACGGCGCGCGCGAGGTGTTCGGGGAAAATGCACATGCCCATGCCACAGGATGCCAGCCATGATGCGCTGTATAAAAAACCGATTTCATTTGCGACCCGCAATTTACCGCCCACATCTTGCAAGGTGCGTTCGACCAGATCGCGCACACCATAGTCGCGCCGGGATACGATAAGTGGCTCGTCACTCAGGGCGCTCCATGGCACATGATCGTATTGCGCCAGCCGATGGTCGCGCGGACACACCAGAAACAGCGGGTCGTCATGCAAGATGATGCGGTCGAACTCGGTCATATCCGCAGGGGGGGTGCCAATTCCGAAATCGGCCTTTTCTTCGCGGATGATGGAATAAAACTGGTTGGGCGCGCAATCATCCAGAACAAGCCTGACCGCCGGATAGGCCGCCCGAAACCCGCGCACCGTTTCGGGCAACAATGCGATGCCGGTTGCAGGCGTGGCCGCGACGCGGATCTGGCCGCGCTCCAGCCCGTCCAGATCACTGATGACGGACCCCAGCGTTTCAAGATCACCCAGCATGCGTTCTACAATGCCGATGATCTGCTCAACTGCCGGGGTGGGGGCAAGGGACCGGGTGGTGCGGTCAAACAGCCGTGTGCCAAGCGCGGATTCCGCCTGACTTAACAGCACGCTGACGGCGGATTGGGTTACATTCATCCGGTCTGCGGCAATGGCAATGCGCCCGCTTGCATAGACGGCGGACACGGCGCGCAGCTGCCGAAGGGTCAGGTGATGGACGGCCATTTTATTCATAACCTTATCTAATGAATTAATATGAACATTTCATAACACTGCACGATAAATGCGTATAGTCTGAACTTGCGCGACGCCCCGGAGGAGGGGGCACCCGCGCAGCGCGCATCGCGCGCCGCATCGCACAGGGAGGACAACATGATCGGACGCATTCTGGCCGTGGGGCTGGCAGTTGCCGCTGCCACGGGACTTGGCACAACCGCGCAGGCACAGCGCATCACCATCGGAACCAACCCGCAGGGAACGCTTTATTACACCGTCGGCAGCGGGATCGCGGCGGCGCTACAGGAAAATCTGGGCCGTCAGGCAACTGTTCAGCCTTTTACCGGGTCATCCGTCTATATTCCCCTGATCGCCGAGGATGAGGTCACGCTGGGACTGAATTCATCCATCGATGTTGGGGGATGGTATCGCGGTGAATTCGAGAATGAACCCTACACGCAACTGCGTGTTCTCGCGCGGCTGTGGCCCCTGCGGCAGGCGTTCATGGTGCGCGCTGACAGCGGCATGCACGACGTGTCCGACCTGGCGGGCATGCGCGTGGTCACCACAGTTTCAGGGCAGGCCGCAACGGGCAGGGTGAATCAGGCCGTGCTGCAAGCGGGCGGCGTCGCGCTGGATCAGGTTGAACATGTGACAATCTCAGGCATGCCTGCAGGCGTTGAAGGGCTTGTTGAAGGCAATCTTGATGCGCATGGCATTGCAGTCGGGATTCCGTTGACACAACAGGCACATGCCACCATTCCCGGCGGCATTCGTTATGTGTCAATCACAGGGCCTGATGCAACGGATGAATTCATCGGGGAGATATATCCCGGTGTGTATCTGTTGCAGGTGGACCCCTCGCCGCGCTTGCCAGAGGTGACAGAGCCGGTCACCGTTGCCGCATATGACGTGTTTCTGACCGCAAGCGCAAACCTGCCCGATGATCAGGTTCAGGAAATTCTTGGCGCGCTTTATGATGCACTTCCGCAACTGGTCAGCGATTATCCCGCGATGGCGGGCGCGCAGCAGGACCGGATGACAAGCCCCACGAACACGATTCCCTTCCATCCCGCAGCGGTCGAATTCTACCGCGAGAAAGGGATCTGGTCGGACGAAAACGCACAGCGCGACGCGTCCATCGACTAAGGCAGCAGGTGGAAACCCATACCGGGTTTCCACATCACCCCTTTTTGTTTCTGTCCCTTCGGTCCTCGATGCAAGCGGCGTGGCGCTGCTTGCGTAACCTTGCCCGCCCCAAACCTGCACCCGAACCTGAAAGCTGCACCTATGAAGCCTGTCTATGTTACCGCCGCAATTCCGGTGCTTGGCCTGTTGTGGTTGCTGGATGCGCCGCGCAGGTTGGGCTTTGTTTTGCTGACGGAACAATATCTTGCCGTCATTCTTGGGGTGACGGTCTGTGTGGCCATTGTGCTGCGTCCCATGCCGGGATGGCTGCGTTGGCCTGATCTGGCGCTGGGGGTGCTGGCCTGTGCCAGCTGGGTCTGGCTTGCATGGAATTATGAGGCATGGTTGTTGACCGCCACCAGTCGCGGGCCGGAAAAATGGGTGCCTGCACTTATCGCGGTTGCCACCACCCTGGAGGCCACGCGCCGCCATTGCGGGGGCGTTCTGGCCGCGCTTGCCCTTGGGTTTACGGCCTATGGCTTCTGGGGCTGGATGGCACCTGGCCTGTTCGAGGGGGCCTATCTGCGGCCGGCGCGCTACCTGCTGTATCTGTATAACGACACCAACGGCATTCCCGGCCTTGTTCTGAATGTGGGGGCCACGCAAATTCTGGGCTTCATCATTTTCGGGGCGGTGCTGAACGCTGTTGGCGGCAGTCAGGCCCTGACGGGGTTGGCGCTGGCCACAATGGGGCACCGGCGCGGTGGACCGGCGAAGGTGGCCATTTTGTCGTCATCCCTGTTTGGCACCTTGTCGGGGTCCACTGTGGCCAATGTCATGTCCACGGGCACTGTCACTATTCCGATGATGAAGAAGGCAGGCTTTCCCGCGCGCCACGCCGCCGCAATTGAAGCGGTGGCGTCTAATGGCGGTCAGATCGCGCCGCCCGTGATGGGGGCCACCGCGTTTGTGATCGCTGAATTTTTGCAAGTGGCCTATGTCGATGTGATTACGGCCGCGCTGTTGCCGGCTGCGTTTTATTATTACCTGCTTTATCGTCAGGTGGACCGCTACGCCGCCGCAAAGGGTATCGCGGGCGAGCCGCGTGAAAACCTGCCAAAGCTGCGCAGCGCCTTGTTGGGGGCGTGGCCGCTGCTGGCCCCGCTGGGCGTGCTGGTGTGGTTTCTGTTTGTGCTGGGCTATTCGCCCGGCAAGGCCGCGCTTTACAGTGCGGGGGCTGCGGTGGCGCTGTATCTGGTCACCGCGCCGCGCGGGGCGTCGCGCCTTGCGCTGCTGGGGCAGGCGCTGGTCAATAGCGGGTCAATGCTGGTTCCTGTGCTGCTGGTTTGTGCGGTGGCGGGCATTATCGTGGGCACAATCAATGTCACGGGTCTGGGTTTTGCGCTGACATTGGCGCTGGGGCGCATCGCGGAACTGGGCGGGTTGCCTGCGCTTTTGCTGATGACCGCGCTATTGTCGATCATTCTGGGCGTGGGCATGCCCACAACAGGGGTTTACGTCATTGTTTCGGTGCTGCTGGCCCCGGCGCTGGTGCGTTTTGGCGTCACTGAAATGTCTGCACATCTGTTCATCTTCTATTTCGGGCTGCTTTCGATGCTGACGCCGCCCGTGGCGATTGCGTCCTATGCGGCGGCCAGTGTGGCAGGGTCTGACATGTGGTCCACGGGGATAACCGGCATCAAGCTGGCGCTTATGGCCTATCTGCTGCCCTTTGTATTTGCGATGAACCCCGCGCTGTTGATGGATGGCAGCTGGATCGAAATTTCCGTGTCCTGTCTGACCATCCTGGTTGCCGGTCATTTGCTGGCAGAGGTGCTGGCCAACAAGAACGCCTATGGCGGCGGTTGGCAGCGGCGCGCGGTGGCCGTTCTGGCGCTGGGCATCGGGGCGCTGACCACAGTCTTTCCACCCGAATCTTTCATTGTCCTGACATTGGCATTGCTTGCTGTGCTTGTGGCCTGGGCACTTTCGCGCCGGTTCGGCGCCCCACTTCCCGCGCGCGCAGCGCGGGCGCAAACGGAGCCTTCGAATGACTGACCGCTACCCCCCAATGCCACCGCGCAAAGCGGCCCCGCCCTATAAGCGCATAGCCGCTGAAGAAGCGTGGCTGCCCCCTGAAATCATGAACCTGTATCTGAAAGGGTTGGAAGATGGCACCATCACCGACCCCGGTTTCCGCAGTCTGTGGGGGTTTTTTGGCACCAGCACCACCGAGAAGGCCCGCGCCCATTCCCGCCGCATCCAGACCCTTGGCGCCGATCGCATTGCCGATATGGACGCATCGGGAATTGACATGCAGGTGGTCGCGCTGTCTGCGCCCGGTGTGCAGGTGTTCGACCCCAAGACCGCAAGCGCGCTGGCGCGCAGCGCCAATGACCAGCTGGCCGAAGGGGTTGCCGCCAATCCTGACCGTTTTGTTGGGCTGGCCGCCTTCAGCCCCCTTGATATTGGCGAGGCCGAGCGCGAATTGGAACGCGGGGTCACCAAGCTGGGCCTGCGCGGCGGTATCCTGAATTCCCACACCCTTGGCACCTATCTGGATGATGAACGCTACTGGGGCCTGTTTGAAGCGGCCGAGGCGCTGGATGTGCCCATTTACCTGCATCCCAACACGCCAAGCCCGCAAATGATTGAACCGTTCCTGAACCGCGGGCTGGATGCTGCGGTTTACGGGTTTGCCTGTGAAACGGGCCTGCATGCCTTGCGTCTGGTTGTGTCGGGGTTGTTTGACAGGTTCCCGAAACTGCAGATCATCCTTGGCCATTGCGGCGAAGCCCTGCCATATTGGCTGTATCGCATTGACTACATGCATGGCCATATTTCGGTGACGGGCCGCTACCCCGATGTCAAACCCCTGAAGCGGCGGGCATGGGATTATCTGATGGATAATTTCTACTACACCTCCAGCGGCATTGGCTGGGCGCCCCCCATTGAATATGTGCAAAAGGTCATTGGCATGGACCGCATGCTCTATGCGATGGATTACCCTTGGCAGTTTGTGCCCGATGAAGTGGGCGCATTGGATGCGATGAATATTGGCGATGAAGGGCTGAAAATGTTCTTCGAAGACAATGCAAGGCGCGTTTTCAAGATCTGACGCAGGGTAGGCGCTGCCGTCCCCCGCTTCTGGCAGGTTCAAATCCCCAGATGCGGGGGGCGCGCAAGCGTTATCGTGTTTTGCCAGCTGCGCCGCGCATGCGTTTGGGGTGCGCGAAATCCCACATGTCGCGGTAAACGACCAGCGCGGGACGGCCGAAGGCCATGTTTGCCCCGATAATGCCGGGCTGCAGCGCGTGCAATGCCGCTGCAAACTGCGCTTCGGCTTGGACGGAAACGGGCCGCACACGGTATGCGAGGGTCAGATGTAGTGGACCGCGCAGGCCATGGTCGCTGTGACGCAGTGCACGGGCCAGCCTGTCACGCAGCCGGTCCAGTTGAGTGGCGCGCGCGCGCCCTTCGGGCTGCAGGGTCAAGCGGATATCGCCGGCCCCGGTCAGGTCCAGCCCTTGCACGACCAGCCGCAACGCGGGCGGCAGCGCCACTGGCCACAAGCGGTCCTGCATCCGCGCCACCAGATGCGACAGGCACGCCCCGCGCGCCAATCCGCGCGGCCATGCGTCCTGACGGCGGCGCAGGTTGACGCCGCGCAAGACTGTCATGTGCCAGCATGACGCGGGCAGAAAACTGAACGGTCCAGCCCCCGGCAGATTCTGCAGCGTGGCACACAGGCGGTGCAGCTTGGCGATGGTGCAAGGATCACGTCGCAAGGGGGCGCTGATGGTGATACCCGCATAGGGGCGCGGCCACCCGTCGGGGCGGAACTTCGCGGCGCTGACAGGATGGACGGGGCGCATCATGCAGGCTGCACCGTCACGGCAATCAGGTCATGATCGGAAATCGCCTGCCCGCTGGTATCAGTGGCGGCCAGGGTCGCGGGTGCGGTGCCCTGCACCCCACGCCCCAGAAACCAGTCATACCGCGCGGTGTTTTGTTGTCGGGCGTTCGTCACGCGGCTTATGCGGCTGGTAGGCCCCGGCGCGTTCAGCGTATTCCAGTGATAGCCTTGGCGAAGGGCCTCGGAAAACAGCGGGTCGGTCAGGGTGTCGCGCGCGCCATCGCCTGCGCCTGCGTTCAGATCCCCGCCTATCAGCACCGGATCGCCTGCGGCAAAACTGTCCAGCCGGTCCAGCAGATAGGCCAGTTGCGCAGCCCGCCCCGCACCGTCTGTGTCGCTTTCCAGATGCACGGCACAGACCACCAGCGCGTCCGCCCCCTGTCCGAACCGTGCGGCCAGCGCCATGCGCCCGCCCAGCCGCCGCTGCCCGCGACGGGGCGCGATGAACCAGTCCGCCATATCCGGCAGGCGGATCAGCACGACCTCTCGCGGGGGGGTGCGTGCCGTGATGGCGTTGCAGTGCCAGCCCAGATCGTTTTCGGGGGCGTTGCGCAGTTCCAGAAATTCGGGCGCATAGATTGCCCCGTGACCCTGCGCCGTCGCCAGTTCGGCCACAGTGTCGCGCTGCCCGGTGCGGCCCATGCCGATATCCAGTTCGGTCAGCAAGGTGACATCCAGCGCCGCGCCGCGCAGCAGTGCCGCACTGTCGGGGCCGAAATGGCATTGCTGCACGTTCCATGCGCCCACGCGCAGCGCGCGGGCTTGGGGGGGGGCGGGTGCATGGGGGGCGGGGAACGGGTGCAGACCGATCTGGCGCAGCGCGGGCACGCGCCCCTCAGCTAGGCGGCGCAACCGTGCCGTGGGGGTTGCGGGTTCAGCCAGACGGGCGCGGCAATCGCGCGGCACGGGTGTCAGGGCGGGCACGGGGGGCGTGGGGGGGGGCAACTGCGGTTCAGATATGCGGGAAAAGGGGCGCTGGCGCGTCATCTGCGCCCCCTTGCGGCCAGCGTGGCCAGCGCCATTACCGCCACCATGCCCAGCACAATGGGGCTGTATAGAAAGACCAGATGATCCCCCTGCGCCAGTTTCACCGCCAGCCGGTAGTTGTCTTCCAGCATCGGCCCCAGAATTAGCCCCAGAACCAGCGGCGCGATGGGGTATTGCGCGCGGCGCAGCCAGTAGCCCACGACCCCCAGTGCCAGCGCGACAGCCATATTATACCCCGCCTTGATCGGGGCCTGCCCGTCCACCGCGAAGGTGCCGACGCAAGACAGGATCAGAACACAGGGGATCAGGAACGACAGCGGCACCCGCAACAGCAGCGGAAACAGCCGCACGCCCAGCAACTGGAACACGAACATTGCCATCAGCGCCGCACCCATGCCAAGGAAGATCGCATAGACCAGCGGCATGTCATTGGCAAACAGCGCCGCGCCGGGAACCACCCCTTTGATCATCAGCGCACCCAGAAGCACAGCGGTTACAGCGTCGCCCGGAATGCCCAGCGACAGAACCGGGATCAGCGCGCCGCCGGTCACGGCATTATTCGCGGCCTCGGGTGCAATGACGCCCTCAATCCGCCCTTCGCCCACGGCGGGTTCGCCATCAACGGGGCGGGAGGTCTTGCGCGCCCGCTCATGCGCCAGAAACACCGCGACGCTGGCCCCGGCCCCGGGGATTGCCCCGATCAGCGTGCCGATGCCGGTGGATTCCAGAAATACCCGCCACATGCTGCGCAGCCGTGCCCATGATGGAAAGACATTGCCGATACGCGCGACAGGTTCTGCGCCAGTCGTATTGCGCAACCGCGCCAGATCCAGCAGCGCCTGTGAAATCCCGAAAAGGCCGATAAGCGCGGGAATAAGCTCGATCCCGTTGTGAAACGGCGTGCTTGCCAGCGTGTCGGCAAAGGGCAGGCGCGCCGCATTGGTGAACGGGTCCGATCCCAGCAACGACAGGCACACCCCCAGCGCGCCCATGGCGATGCCGCGCAGCAGGTTTCCTTCGGACATGGCTGCAATGATCAGCAGACCAAGGGCGGCAATGGCGAATTTCTCCGTCGCACCGAAGGCCAACGTCGCCGCCGCCAGATAGGGCGCGAACAAGATCAGCACCATCAGACTTAGCACCCCGCCCACCAGTGACGCCACCGCCGCCGACCCCAATGCCAACCCCGCCTGTCCGGCGCGGGTCATGGCATGGCCATCGCGCACTGTGGCCAGCGCGTTGGGATTGCCCGGAATGCCCAGCAAAATAGCTGGTATGGACGCCCCCGCGACTGCGCCCGTATAGACCGCCAGCAGCATCGCCATGCCAGTGGCCGTGGGCAGGTAGAAGCTGACCGGCAGCATCAGCGCCACGCCCATTGTGGCCGTCAACCCCGGCAGCGCGCCCAGCACAATGCCAAGAATACTGCCAAGGGCGATCCAGAACAGGGTTTCAAACGTGGCAATCATCGCGACGCCCGCCAGAAGATCATCCATCGCGTGTGTCCCTCACCAGTTCAGAATGCCGGGCGGCAACTGGATCAGGAACAGTTGCCGGAACATCAGATAAATTGCGAAGGTCGTGCCGATAGCCACCTGAACTGCCGCCACATGGGGCAGGTGCCGCCAGCGTCGGCAGATCAACACCATCAGACCCAGTGTTCCCATAACGATCAGGGTTGCCAGTCCAGTTTGCACCGCCGGTTCGCGCAGTATGGGCAGGCCATGGGTCCGCGCCAGCGCAAAACAGGTGCGGATCACCCACCGCAGGGCTGAAAACACCGCGACCGACCCCGCCACCACCGCTGCCACAGCGCCCAGAAAGGGCCACAGCCGAAATGGCTGGCCCATATGTCGCTGGTTCAGCGCGATCAGCCCGAACAGCACCAATGCGGTGCTTAGCACAAAGCCCAAAGGGCGAAACGCGATCAGATAGGCGATCAGGATTGCCACATGCGCCAAGACTGGCCCCGTTTGAACTGGCCCTGCCAGCCCTGACACCGGACGCGCAGGCCAGCGCCGCACCACATCGCCCAGCAGCGCCGCAGCCAGCACGACCCCCGCCGCCACCGGCAGGAACCGGCTGCCCGGATCATAGCCGAAGCGGTCACCGATCATCCCCTCGGATGGCAGGGTCCAGGCATAGGCCAGCCAGATCAGTGCAAACCCGATCAGGCCCAAAGGGACCAGAAGGGCAAGATCATTGCGCATCATGAACCTCCTGTAGCGGGCCGGGGGCAAGCGCCCCGGCCCGGCGTGGTGTTGTTCCAGATGTGGCGGTCAACGGCCAATGCCTATTGTGCATACAGGCCCGAGGCCCGCACAATTGGTTCATATCCGGTGACCAGATCATCGAAATACGCCTGCGCATCTTCCAGCTTTGCAAAAGTCGAGATGATGCCCTGTTCGGCCATGAAGCTTTGGTAGCTGGCAGAATCGTAGGCAGCAGCAAAGGCCGCTGCAATCGCTTCGCGCGCCGCATCGGGTGTGCCCTGACGCACTGCGATTGACCGGAACGACCCACCGGGCACGTCCAGCGCGTCGAAACCGGCCTCAACCAGGTTTGGCACATCGGACAGGCCGTCCAGCAGGCTGCGATCTTCGGTCAGAATGACCAGCGGACGGAAATCATCGGGGTTGGTCAGGATTTCCGATTGCGAGAAGATGCCCGCATCGCAGCGCCCGCCCAGAACATCGGTCCGCAGGTTCTGGCCGCCATCAAAGGGCGTGACGTTGAAAATGCCGTCAAACGCAAGGTCGATCGCAATCGAGGCAACGCCGGTCGCGCCGCCCATGCCCGCATTGCCCAGACAGATCGTGCCCGGCGCGGCCTGCGCGGCGTCAATCAGGTCGGACATCGACTCGATCTTGCTGTCGGCCAGCACGGCCACGATGAACGGGTCCCAGTTCAGCGCAACAATCTGGTCAAGTTCGCGGTAACCATCAGTCAGGCCTTGCATGGTGGCCGCAATAGTATGGGTGCCCGATACCAGCACAGCATAGCCGTCAGCAGGCATGTTCAACACTTCATTGGTGCCCGCAGCACTGCCAGCGCCGCCGATATTGCTGATCTGGATGCGCACCGCCAAGTGGTTGCGCAGTTCCTCGATCAGGGGCCGCACGGCGGAATCCGTGCCGCCGCCTGCCGCGTAAGGCACAACAACGGTCAGGACAAGTTCTTCGTTCGGCCATTCCTGTGCCTGTGCAGGCAGGCTTGCGGCAGCAAGCAGCAGGGCAGGGGCGAGAGCGTCGAGATATTTCATCTTTGTCTCCTTGGGCTGGGTGGATGACCTTGGACTAACCGCCCATTTTGAAACAAACATGACAGTTTTGTAGATAAATTGCAAAAATCAATTTAATATGCGGGCCAGTGGCCTACCCCGCCCCAGGGGCCGTTCTGCCTTGTGGCGGGTTCAGTCCAGCGGTCGCTGACGGGGTGTTACTTTTGGTCCTGCGCCGTGCCGGTCAGGGGCGCAAAGCCATGATACAGCGGCAGAAAAGCCGCACCTTTGGCTGCGGCCAGCGGACCAAGTTGGGACACCCGAATACGGCGGTCGGGCCGGTCCATTTGCGCGGCTGACACTTCGGCAAATAACATATTTGCCAAATCCACCGGCAATTGCCCCCCCAGCACCAGTTCATCGGGCGCGATGATCAGATCGACCATGTTCATTGCATGGGCCAGTTGCTGCCCGGCCCGGCGCACCCAGGCGCGCAGCACAGGCGGCGGGTCAGCGCACAGATCGGCCAGCGCCGGGGTGGAGGTGACCGGATGCCCCGCCGCGGCCAGTGTATCGCCCAGGTCCAGCACCGACGGGCGCGGCGTGCCGCGTGGATACATGCGTCCGATCTCGCCGGCATTGCCGGCGCGGCCCCGGTATAGCCGCCCCCCCACAATGAACCCCGCACTAAAGCCATATCCCACATTGATCAGACCCAGTGTTCTGGCTTGTCGGTCCGGCCGGTGGTAGAATTCGGCCAACGCGGCGGCGGTGCTGTTGTTTTCGATCCATGTGGGCAGTCCGAACCTGCCCGAAAGGCCCGACAGATCCTGCCCCGACAGCGCCGACAACGCCGCAAACGTTTCCACCTTCGGCGGGGTCGCATGGTTGAAATAGCCCGGCAACGCCACCCCAAGACCTAGTGGAGGCTGCGTGCCCTGCGGCCCAGAAGCCACAAGTGCGTGGACCAGGCGGGCACATTGCGCCAGTATCACTTCGGCATCGCCTTCAGGCAGGGGCACGACCCGTTCAGCGATGCAGGTGCCCGCGAAATTAATGCCCACCACTTCGATTTCGTGCAGTGAAAACGACAGCCCCACGGACCACGCCGCGCCGGGGTTCAGCGACAATGGCAGCGGTGGCTGGCCGCGCGCGGCGCGGATGCGCGTGCCCTCATGGACAAGACCGGCCTCGATCAAATCGCGCATCAACCGGCTAAGCGCGCCGGGGTTTATGCCGGTTGACGCCGCGATTTCGCTGCGCGCCACCGCACCGCCGTCGCGGATATATTCCAGAACCAGCCGCTGGGTCGAAGAAGGAAGAAACTGCATTCATGATCCGATCGTCGCGTCACGGTGCCGCATCAGCGCGATGCGGGCGTCCCTTGTCGATACAGAAACTGCCACAGACCGCCAAGACCAGAACGCCCGCGCACCGCATCAGACATGGGTTGCCGGTCTTTGGGTGCCGAAACGGGGATGTGTCCGCCTATTGGCGTAGACGGCAGACCGTTGGCGCAATTCTGTGTTTTCCCGAAAGACAACCCGCTCGCGCCGCCGCAATTGCAGGACGCGTCATGCCGGCTGGGGGCCGGATGTCCGACGCATGACGTGCAGGTGGCTGAACCGCAAGTCCAGTTCAGCCACCTGCACCAACCTTGCGTTTTATCTTCTGTTCCGGCGACGCTTCTTTGCTCTGGTCACACAGCCACCGGATAAACTTGAGTTCCGCATCCCTCGGGCGACGGCCGGGAGCATGGAACGCGAAAATTTCTGGCCCCGGAATTCGATATTCTGGCAAGGGTTCGACCAGTTCGCCCCGCGAAATGATCTCGGACAAGGTAATTACGGGGCCAACGACCGCACCTTCGGCAGCAAGCGCCGCTTCCAGCGCGATGTAGAAGTGATGAAAACACTTTCGTTCGCGGGACAGGCGGACTTGTCGCCGGCTTTGGGCAATCCAGTTTTCAAGCTCTCTTGGGCGGCTTTCTGACGCAATAAGCGTGATGGCGGACAAGTCGATCTTCCTTTGGTTCCGGATCGTTTGCACCAGCGCAGGCTTTGCCAGAAGCCCCAGCTTCTCGGAAAAAAGGTGAACTGCATCTTCTGGACGATGACCCGGGTTCGCCTGACGAATTGCCACATCATAGTCGATTGTCGGAAGTGGCGTGTTTGAATGGGTCGGGATCACATCGACGCGGATATGCGGGTGCTGTCGCAAAAGATGCCACAATCGTGGAATAAGCCAGCGCATTGCAAATGTCGTTGGCACAGCAACACGGATTGTCGTTTCCGGTGACTGGGGTTGGACCTCATCAATGACAGATGCAAGCATGTCGCGGGCCTGGTCAAAGGCCGCTGCAAGAATGAACGCTGTTTCGCTGGGTTCCACAACGCCCGACAATCTGGTGAACAGAATCAGTCCAAGCTGGGCCTCCACCTCGGCGATTTTTTTGCTCACAGCGCTGGGTGTTACATGAAGCTCGCGTGCCGCTGCAGTGAAGCTTTTGTGACGGCACACGGAGGATACGACAGACAAGCCTTTGAATGGAATTCGTTTTCTTTTTGTCGTTTCCATTTTTGCACTCCTCGGTTCCTTTAATTCCTTTTGCGATCCGGCGCGCCTGACCGACACAGGGGCAGTTACTGGAACAGGATATCTGGCGAATGCTACATCATGACGACGCACTTGGGTCGGACCACTGGAATGACAAACGAATTGACGTGAACGGCAGGCAATACGCCCTTCCGTGCAAACCTGTGGCCGTGATCTGCATAGACGGTTTCGACCCCGAATACCTTGATGCGGCGCTTGCCGACGGCACAATGCCCACGCTTGCGGCCTGGGTTCAAAACGGGTTCGCCTGCACTGTGGACGCGGCCATGCCGACCTTCACCAATCCCAACAATATCTCGATTGTGACAGGTGTGCCGCCGTCCGTGCATGGTGTTTCTGGGAACTATTTTCTGGATCGCGACACCGGTATCGAAACTGTTATGGTGGACGAGTCCTTTCTTCGGACCGGAACCATTCTGGCCGCTTTGGCAGGTGCAGGCGTGCCCGTCGCGTCGATCACAGCGAAGGACAAACTGCGCAAGGCGCTTGGTGCCGGCCTGAAGGGGATTTCCTTTTCGGCCCAACACGCTGGCGCCACGACGCTGGAAGAAAACGGCATCGAGGCTGCCGAAGCCCTTGTGGGACGTCCGGCACCGGACCAGTATTCGGCGGATTTGTCGCTATTCGTGCTGGATGCAGGGATCGCTTTGCTGAAAGAAGGCCGGGCGAAGTTTCTGTATTTGTCACTGTCTGATTTCATTCAGCACGCGCATGCCCCGCGCAGCGCGGAATCAGATGATTTCCTGCGCGCCATAGATGACAGGCTTCAGGCCATAGAAACGCTTGGCGCTCGTGTCGCGCTGACCGCTGACCATGGAATGAAAGACAAGGCCGATGGCGCGGGCAGGCCCAATGTCATCTATCTTCAGGACTATCTGAATGCAATTTTCGGCGATGATGCGGTGCGCATCATATGCCCGATTGCTGACCCGTTCGTGCGGCACCATGGTGGTCTTGGATCATTTGTGCGCGGGTATGTGCGCGACGGCATATCGGTCGAGGATGTGCTGGTTGCGGCACGCAAGGCACCGCTGGTCGCCGAAGTCCTGTCCGCCGAAGCGGCCGCGCAGCGCTTTAGCTTACCCATCGACCGCGAAGGGGATTTCGTCGCTTTGGCCGCGGACATTGCGGTGATTGGCGCCAGTGCTGACGAACATGACGTGTCAACCCTGGCCGGGCAGCGCCTTCGTTCCCATGGCGGGATTTCCGAACAGCGCGTTCCGCTTATCGCATCGCACCCGCTAGTGCCGGGTTCCGCTGACGGAATTCTTCACAACTGGGACGTGTTCGACGTTGCCCTGAACCGGATGGTGCGATCATGACACAGCGTGCGATCGTTATCATTCTGGATGGTCTGCGCCGCGACTGGGTCAGTCCCGCGCTGACACCGGAAATCTGGGCCTTCGCAAGCCATGCAACCCGGTTTGACAAGCACCGCAGCGTGTTTCCGTCGTGTACGCGGGTGGTGTCATCTTCTGTTGCCACAGGGTGTCTGCCCGCCCGACACGGGATTCAGGGAAATATGCTGGCCCTGACAGAAGCTGGTCGCCCGGTTTTGCATGATGTCGGGCCACCGGGCTTTTTTGAGCATCGCCGCGCAGTGACAGGGCAGGCGATGGAACGGCCCACATGGGCAGAACGTCTTGCGGGGCGGGGCGGGTCGGTCGTCTATTCGAACGTGTCCCCCGGCGCGGCATATGCCCAAGACCCCGACGGGTGCGGGCGGGTGTATCACCGCGCTGGTTCCTACGGTCCCGGCCGTAGTCCTATTGTCGGCGAGCAGGCGCTTGACATCACGCCCGACACTGACGGCGACGCGGCCATGATGGACCGTTTTCGCCGCGACATGCTGGATGAACGCCAGTCTGCGCTGGGCGTGCTTTGGTGCGGCAATCCCGACACCGCGCAGCATAAACTGGTTCTGGGGTCACCCGAACATCATGCCGTTCTTGCCACGGTGGATCGCAATATCGGGCGGCTGCTGTCCGCAATAGGGCGTGATGACGAAACACTTGTCGTGCTTGCAAGTGATCATGGGCACGAAGCGGTCAGCGGCGCGGTCGATGTTGTCGCGGCCTTGGTGGAAGCTGGTCTGAAGGACAGCACCGAAAGTCACGATGTCGTCGTCGCGCCAAATGGTTCGGCGTGTCTGATTTACCTTGGACCACAGGCACAAGCCAAGCGGTCCGCGATTTCCGGCTGGCTGTCGGCGCAGCCTTGGGCGGGGCAGGTTTTCGACGCGGACAACCTTGGTGAGCTGGGCCTTTCTGACCGCGACGGGTTGGCCTTTGCGGTTTCGATGGCGGGCAGCGATGCGCCCAACGCTTACGGAACTCCCGGCGCGACCCTGGTGGCCCTGAAGCCCGGACAGGCAGGACCGGACCTTGGCACCGGGACGCATGGCGGAATTGGCGCTTGGGCACAGTCCCCCTTTCTTATGATCCGTGGTCCCGGCTTTGCACCTGGCAGCGTTGCGCATGATGGCACAAGCGCGATCGACCTTGCGCCCACAGTTTTGCGCCACCTTGGGCTGGCGACGACCGACATGGACGGCCGGCCCCTGCAAATCTAGCAGCTTCTTTCAAAATAACCTTAAGGAGACTTCGTATGATACGTCTTGATCCAATCCGCCGCCGCCTGTTGCTTTCGGTGGCCGCTGCAACCCTGCTGCCGCTGGCGTGGCCTGCCATGGCTGACGACCCTGTTCGTGGCGGCGTGCTGCGCTATTCCACAACCGGCCTGGATACTGCTGATGCGCATCGCCATACAGGGTCAATCGGTGTTGTCCAGGCGTATGCCGAAGCGCTGACCAGCATTGCGCCCGATGGCAGTGTGGAGCCGTTTCTGGCCCAATCCATTGACGTTTCCGATGACGGTCTGGAATATATCTTCATTCTTCGGGACGGTGTGCGCTTCCATAATGGTGATCTGTTGACCGCAGAAGATGTGGTCGCCAATTTTGCCCGCGTTCGTGACAATATCAGCCGGGGCTGGCTAAGCGGTGCGATGCAGCTTGTCGAGGAATTCGAGGCGGTTGATCAGCGCACCTTCCGGCTGATCATGACAGAGCCATATGCACCGCTACTTAATCTGCTGTCCGAGTTGTGGATTTTGTCGCCGCAATCCGAAGGCTGGGATGGCCAGCTTGTCACCCCGATTGGAACGGGTCCCTTCGTTTTTGACGAGTGGCTGCCAGGCGTGCGTCTTCATGCGCCGCGTTTCGATCAGTATTGGAAGGCGGGGTTGCCCTATCTTGATGCTGTGGAATTCAACCTGCGCGAAGACATCGACAAGGCGCTGGCGTTGCGGGCGGGCGATCTGCACATCGCAAGTGTGACGCGCGACACATTGCCTGAACTGCGCGCCGATCCGAATATCGATATCCGCTTTATGAAGGACACAAGCTGGAATTTCGTGTCCTTCAACAACCGCTCGCCGCGCCCACCGTTCGATAATGTCCGCGTTCGTGAAGCGGTGGCATATGCGCTTGACCGGCCGGGTTTCATGAATTTTGTTGCCGGGGATGATGGCGTTGTAACCAACCAGATGGTCCCGCCGGGCAACTTCTATTTCGATCAGGCCATGCATGACGCCGATCGCCACCATACGCGCGACCTTGATCGCGCGCGTGAAATCCTGGCCGAGGAAGGCGTAAACCCCGCCGACTTCAAGCTGCGGGCGGTTTCATGGCAAAACCCCTACACTCAGGTCGCAGTTCAGATGGTGCGCGAACTGGGATTCGAGATTGAACATCTGGCACTGGATGATCTGGGCGCCATGCAACGCCTGGGCGAATATGACTGGGATATCGCGCCTTTTGGCAGCGGTCCGCGCGCCGATATTTTCATGCGCTTCATCCGCATGATGAGCGATGGCCCCAACCCCGGCCTGTGGGGGGGGGTCCAGGATGCGGAATTCGATAGCATGGTCACGGCAGCGGTCCGCGAAGCTGATCCTGACCGCCGGCGCCAACACTATCTTGATGCCTGGCAGCACGCCTTGGACAACTACTACACAGTTGTCATGGGACATTCGCAAGGTGCCATCGTCAACCGCACTGAAGTTCGGGACTGGGACCCCGGTTTCACCTATGCGCCCAACTGGGCCAGCGGTGGTATTGCACATGTCTGGCTTGGTGAAAGCTGATGCTCTCGGCACAGAAGACCGGCGCCCCCCGCATGGGGGGCGTTCGCAACCCGGTTGTTGTTCTAAGCGCAGGTTTCGTGATTTTTATTGTCGTGGCGGCGCTGGTGGGGCCTTTGCTTATCGCACATGATCCGCTGCACCAGAACCTGATGGCGCGCAACGCCGCGCCTGGCGCTGATTTCTGGCTTGGGACTGACAATCTTGGGCGCGATGTGCTTGCGCGGCTTATCGCCGGTGCCCAATTCACGTTGCTTGTCGGGCTGGGTGGCGCGCTGATTGCCTTCGTTGCGGGGGCCGGAATCGGCCTGAGTGCCCTTGCCATCGGGGGGCCGGTGCCGCATGTCGTGTTCGGTGTGGTGGATCTGGTGCGGGTTTTGCCCGGGCTTCTGATTGTGTTGTTGTTGATCGCGTCGCTTGGACCGGGCACCGGGCCTGTCTTGTTCGCCGTTGGGCTAAGCTTTGCGCCTCAGTTTGCGTATGTTTCCCGGGCGGTCTGGATGCGCGAAATGCAGTCTGACTATGTGGCCAGTGCGCGCACGCTTGGTTACGGGCGCATCTATATATTGTCCCGGCATATCGCACCCAACATCGTTGGTGCATTGGTCACGCAAGCAGCAATCATTCTGCCGCGCTGCATCGTGACTGAATCGGTCGTCAGTTTTCTGGGCCTTGGCGCGTCCCCGGATGCCCCGACTTGGGGACGCATGATTTCCGACGCGGCCCGCCTTGCGGAACGGGCACCGCACGCTGTCCTTGCGCCGTTGATCGCGCTGGTCGTGCTGACATTTTCGCTGTCAATGCTTGGGGATCGGCTGCGCGTTAAACTTGATCCCTTGCGCCGCGCATCCGCGACAACACCCCTAAGGAAAACAATGATATGAAACAGATGGTAGCACTCGCCACCACAGTTGGACGGTCGGCGCTTCTGGTGGTCGCAATCGGGGTACTGGTGTTCTTTTTCCTGCGCATCGTGCCAGGCGATGTTGTGGATGTCTTCTCAGTCGAGGGGGACTTGACGGCGGCACAGGCGGACATGATGCGCAAAGAACTGGGCCTTGATGCCCCCCTTCCTGCGCAATTCGCAGCCTGGGTCGGGAATCTTCTGGCCGGTGAGTTCGGAACGTCAGTGCGGTATCAGCGCCCTGTCGGTGATCTGATTGTCGGTGCGATCCCCACGACACTTGTGGTCGGGTTGGGAAGTTTCGTTTTCGGGGTCACACTGGCCATTACGCTGGCAATCGGTGCCGCGCTTTGGCCGAAATCGGTATTTGCCGTAATGGTCAATGTCGTGAACGTCTGGTCGATTGCCCTACCGACCTTCTGCGTCGGATTGGTCGGAATAATTGTGTTTTCAATCTGGTTGGGCTGGATGCCCGTGTTGGGCAATATCTGGTTGCCGATCATCGTTATCGGAATGGATATCGCAGGTCAGCTTGTAAAAACCCTGCATGAAGAACTGAAAGAAGCAACGAGCAGTGCCCATGTGCGCACCGCCCGCGCAAAAGGGGTGCACCCGATAAGGCTGATCGTGTTTCATCTGCTGCCTACTGCCGCGCCCCTTGCGCTTGCTTTGTCCGGCATCGTTTTGTCGGGGCTGGTGGGGGGCACATTGACCATGGAAGTTCTGTTCGGACTGCCTGGCATAGGAAGCCTGACCTTGAACGGTATCCTTGGGCGCGACTATCCGCTGATTCAGGCAACGCTTCTGCTTCTTGCACTTGCGGTTGTGGTTTTGAACGGACTGACCGACCTGTTGCATACCCTTATAGACCCGAGGCCTGCCCAATGACCCATTTGCTGGAAATTTCGAACCTGTCCATCGACATCAACGGGGCGCGGGTGGTCGAGAAGCTTTCCCTTGCCATTGACAAAGGGGAGTGCCTTGGCATTGTCGGTGAAAGCGGCAGTGGCAAATCGCTGACTGCGCTTGCTGTATTGGGGCTGTTGCCGCTGGCGGCATCTGTTGATGCGGCGTCTGCAATCCGCATGGACGGCACCGACATTACCCGACTGGACGAAGGGGCGATGCGGCGTTTTCGTGGCGCGCGTGTCGGCATCGTGTTTCAGGACCCCATGTCATGCCTGAATCCTTTTATGAAAGTGGGTGCCCAGATCGTTGAGGCGATCCGGACGCATAAGCCGGTTTCGGGTGCCGATGCGCGCAAGCAAGCGCAAAATCTGCTGCGCGAGGTCGGCATTCGTGACCCGGAACGCCGGTTCGGAGCGTTCCCCCACGAACTGTCCGGGGGCCAGCAACAGCGGGTTATGATTGCCATGGCGCTGTCGGCGGACCCTGCGTTGCTGATCGCGGATGAGCCGACCACAGCGCTGGATGCAACTGTCCAGCATCAGATCCTGACCCTTTTGAAACGCCTTCGCGCACAGCGCGGAATGGCGTTGATGTTCATTTCCCATGATCTTGGCGTCGTGGCATCCATCGCGGAACGGGTCGCGGTTATGCGCGATGGCCGATTGGTCGAATCCGGGCCGGTTCACGACATTCTTGCAGCGCCGCGTCATCCCTACACGCGCGCGCTGATTGCCGCCCGCAGAAGGATGGTGGGCGGACGCTCGAAGGGGGCGGGGCAGGCTGCAACAACTGGCGGTGTTGTCGTAGAGGGGTTGCGCATCGTCTATCGTGCGAAACACAGTCTGGGCCGACCCTTCGTTGCGGTCGATGATGTCGATCTGGTGATAGAACCGGGCCAGGTTGTGGGTTTGGTGGGCGAGAGTGGCAGCGGGAAAAGCAGTATCGCGCGTGCGCTGGCAGGGCTTGCCAGACCGGATAAAGGCAGAATTGCCATGCTCGGGCGGGAATTCACGCGCCAGTCATGGCAGATTCCAAGGCACTTGCGGGGCAAGCGCCAGATCGTATTTCAAAATCCGACTGGCGCCCTTAATCCACGGTTGCCCATTTCCACACAATTGGCTGAGCCGCTGAATGCGATACATGGCCCCACCGGCCATGAGCGCGTCGATCGCATGATACAATTGCTTGCCGAAGTGGGGCTGAATGAAAGCTACCTTGACCGCTATCCACATGAAATGAGCGGTGGACAGAAACAACGCATTTGCATCGCACGGGCGCTGCTGTCTGATCCCGATGTGCTGATCTGCGATGAAGTCGTCTCGTCCCTGGATGTGACAACCCAGCTTCAAGTCCTTGATTTGCTGGCATCCCTTCGCGCAAAACGGGGGTTTTCCATGCTGTTCATCGGACATGACCTTGATGTTGTGGCGGCCGTGTCAGACCACATCGCCGTGATGCACGAGGGGCGGATCATCGAGACTGGTAGGGCTGCGGATATCATTGAAAGGCCCACGAATTCCTATACGCGCCGTTTGATCGACGCGATGGACGCCGTTCGATTGCCACAGGATCTGTCTGACGATTTCCACCCCGGTTTGTTGGGCCATATCGAAACCGGCGTCGGCGCGACGTCTTTTTTCGCGGCGGGCTAGGGGATCTGGCTGGTTCACACGATTTCAGAACGGCGTTTGCGGGTTTTCCGGCCCGCGCCGCTGCACGGCATAAATTGCGCCGTGCCTGAAGGCCAATAACCGCGGCACGCTGCAACCCGGGCATGGCGGCAAAACACCCGCACTTGCGGGTGGTGCCTGAAACATGACATCCGGCCTTGCGGCCTTTGTTGGTGGCATTGACGGTGCCCGGCCCTTGACTACGCGGGCGGTGCTGCGCATGTTGTATGCGTGCGTTGCAATTGTTCAAGTGACGTGCGCAGGATGGGCCTTATCCATTTGCGACACGAAAACCGGGTGCAAATACGACCACCGTTTATCAGCAAAGGACGCCGTTATGACGTCGATCACACAAATCCCGAAGGGAATCGCCCGCGATCTTGGCTTGCCCGGACGCGACATATTGCGCGGTGTGCGGTCAACCCTTGCCCCTGCAAAAGCGCTGCTGCCAGCGCCAGTCCGCCTTGTCTTACGAAAGTTCGATGCGTCACTCACGCCATCTGGTTTGCCCGACAGCCTGACGCCAGATGCGGATTTCTTTTCAGGCAAACACGAACATACAGCGCAGTTTGCGATGGTCGCGCATGCGGCACTGACCGAGGTTTTGCAGCTTATGCAGCGCGATCATTTGATGGTCAGCGAAACTGTTCTGGCGCTTGGCCTGCGGCGGGCGGCGTTGCCGTCGCGCAAGCATAATTGCGCCAGTCAGGTGGCTGCAGATGTCGCAAAAAGCATCATCAAACATCATGCCGTAGGCTGCGTGCCGGGCACCCCTTACGGAATGCAGCAAGAGGATCTGGACGATACAAGCGTGGCGGTTTTCACCGTGCTGTTGTGGTTGCTGGTCGACAGACCGGAACCCGGGCAACGTGAAGCGGCGCTTTTGAAGCTGTGCCATGATGTTGCGGTGACCCAGCGCGCCGATATTTTGGCCGCTTTTGGCGCATATGACACTCTGGCGGCGTTGCTTGATGCAAATGCGCGCCTGATCTGATGGCGCGCCATGTCTGACACAAGCCTTCAGGTTCACGGCACCGACCGCCCGCCAGTGCGCAAGGCGGTGCAGCGCCTGCGCTGGTTTCACAAGTCTTTTCATGATCAGGTCGCGCAATGTGCGCAGACGACGGGTGTTTCGTTTGCTGTTGACGACAAAAAACTGACAGCCGGGTTTATTGAATGGCTGCGCGCCTTTGAGGCGCAAAAACCCCAGAATGCAGATAGTCGGCGCGCCTATGTCGGGTTTGCGGCGGGGCTGATGCTGCGCACGATGATCCGGCACACCCCACTGACCGCCACGCGGCTTCCAGACAGGTTTGATGCGACGGACCCGGCATATTTCTGGCCGGAAGGCTATGTTTATGTGACATTCTGCCTGAATATTCGCGCGGCGGTGCTGGAACAGGATTTCCACGAAGACCAGCGCCTTGCCCCCGAACTGACGGATTTGCGCAGTTGGTGGTCGTTCCGTGAGAATATCAGGCATGATCCGTCCTTGGCGATTGCTTTTCTGGACCTGTTCGCGGGCGAAGTGCCAAATTGGACAATGTCTGCGGTGTTCCAGTCGGCGCAGCTGCGCGATGCGCTTGGTCAGGATCGTGCGGGAAGGCTTGAAAACCAGTCCTGACGGTGGGGGCGGTTTTTGCCATCTTGTCTAAATTGGCAAAAACGATCAAAATCTATCATACATGAATTGGTATGTTAGGGGGCCGGAATGTCAAGAAAAACGACGGCGCGGGTCGATTTGCTGCCCGCGCAGCGCCATGCGCTTATTTTGGATGTGCTGCGCGATTTCGGGGCGGCATCTGTTCAGGATCTTGCGGACCGGCTGGATGCGTCGGTTTCCACTGTCCGGCGGGACCTCGATTATCTGACCGAACAGGGGTATCTTGACCGCACCCATGGGGGGGCTGTCATCCGTTCCGTCCCGTCCGCACGGTTCGAGCCGGAGGCCTCCATTTCAGCGGAGCTTGCGAAAAGCCAGAAAAGCCTGATCGGTGCCGAAGCGGCGCGGCGGGTGAAGGCCAACCAAAGCATTCTGTTTGATGCAAGTTCCACGGTTCAGGCTGTCAGCCATTGCCTGTTTTCCGCCCAGATCCCGATAACCGCTGTTACGAATGACCTGATAACTGCCGGTATTTTAAGTAAATCATCAAAGATCGAGACGATTGTGACAGGCGGCGTTGTGCGGTCTGGCACGGGCACGCTGATCGGGGCGCCGGGCGATCCGTTCCTGACAACGATCCATGTCGATATTGCGTTTATTGGTGTGCACGCCATCTCGGATCAGGCGTTTACTGAAACCAGTCTGGCGCTTGCGGCAATGAAGCGGCGGATGATCGAGGCCGCGGCGCAAGTCATCGTGTTGGCAGATTCCAGCAAGTTTGGCCTGACCAGTTTTTGTGACATCTGCACGCTGGCCGATGTGGACGAGGTTATCACCGACAGTGGGGCCAGCGCCGGGCAGATTGACGCTGTGCGCGCGGCTGGCACGACATGCACTGTTGTGGATGCTGTGACGGGTCAGGTGCGCTGACGGAAAATCCGACTGCAAACTGTATTGACAGATATTGAACTTTATTGCACATTCTTGAACGAAGATGGAGTATTTTGGCGGAATCGTTTGTCTAATGGCGTTCAAGGTTTCGCAGGGAAGCAGCGCATGAAACTTGCCATCACAATGGGCGATCCCGCTGGTATCGGGCCAGAGATCACGTTGAAAGCCTTGCAAAAGATGCACGGCCCCGACGCGCCGGAACTCATTATCCTTGGGTGTGCCGGGGCGCTGGATGTGGCGGGCCGCGCCCTGGGCCTGCCAGTGCCGCCGCGCATTGCCGAAGGTCAGGTGGCCACCCATCGCGGGCATGGCGTTGTTGCGCTTGACCCTGACAGTGCAACGCCAGAACCGGGCGTTGTCAGCGCCAGCGGCGGGCATTTTGCGTTCCGCGCCATTCGTGTGGCGGTGGATCTGGCGCTTGCGGGAACCGTTGCCGGGATTGTAACGGCCCCGCTGAACAAGGAAGCGCTGAATCTGGCCGGTCACGCCTATGCCGGTCATACCGATATGCTGGCTGACCTGACGGGCACATCCGGTACGGTCATGATGCTGGCCCACGGCAATTTCCGCGTGGCGCATCTGACAACGCATGTCGCGCTGGCCGATGTGCCCAAATTGTTGACCCCGCAGCGCCTGAACCGGGTTATTGAGCTGACCCATACGGCGCTGAAACAGCTTGGCCTGACCAATCCCCGCATAGCAGTTGCGGCGCTGAACCCGCATGCGGGCGAAGGCGGGATTTTCGGCCGAGAAGATATCGACATTTCCGCGCCGGTTGTGGCCGAATGGGTCGCGCGCGGCATGCATGTCGAAGGGCCAGTTCCCGGTGATACGGTGTTCGTGAAACTCAAAGGCGGCCGTTATGACGCAGTTATCGCCATGTATCATGATCAGGGGCATGTTCCGGTCAAACTGCTGGGCTTTCGGACCAATCCCGAAACCGGCGCCTGGGAGGCGCTGAATGGGGTCAATGTAACCTTGGGGCTGCCCATTATCCGCACCTCGGTCGACCATGGAACCGCGTTCGACATCGCGGGGCAGGGCATCGCCAGTGCCGACAGCATGGTGGAAGCGATTGAATATGCAGTCGCCCTGGCAACCGCACAAAAGGCGGGGCTTTCGGCAGCCTGAAAGCGCCCCGCCCCAGAATAGATGGAGGAAAAACGATGAACATACCACTTCCCGGGCCCGAGATGCTGGTCAACGGCAAGTTCCGCCAAGGGCCCACGCAGCGCGATGTCATCAACCCGGCCAGTGGGCAGGCATTCGCCAATGTGTATATGGCAGATGCGGCCATCGCACATGAGGCCATCGCCAGCGCGCGCGGCGCACAACCGGCATGGGGGGCGCTGGCGCCATTGCAGCGCGCTGCGGTCATGCGCGAAATCGCGCGCCTGATCCGGCAGGACGCCGAAGATTATGCGCGCCTGATCGTCAGCGAACAGGGCAAGACCATCAAGGAAGCGCGCGGCGAAGTGGGCGGCGCGGCAGAGTTCTTTAGCTATTTTTCAGAGTTTGCGCGCCGTATTCAGGGGGAAATTCTGCCGTCAGACCATGCGGGCGAACAAATCTGGGTGCAGCGCCTGCCCTTGGGGGTGGTCGGTGCGATTATCCCGTGGAACTACCCGTTTGCGCTGGTTGCGCGCAAGGTTGCGCCAGCGCTGATCGCGGGCAATACGGTCGTGCTGAAAAGCCATGAGGAAACGCCGCTGTCAGCGCTGGCCATGGCGCGTATATTCGACCGTGCAGGGGTGCCCGCTGGTGTTGTGAATGTGCTGTCAGGCACCGGCCCCGAGGTTGGCGAGGCCCTTTGCACCGCGCCTGACATTGACCTGATCACGATGACCGGCAGCGTGCCAACAGGCAAGCGCATCATGGCAAATGCCGCGCAAAACCTGACCCCTGTATCGCTGGAACTGGGCGGCAAAGCCCCGTTTATTGTTATGGCCGATGCTGATCTGGATTTGGCTGCACGCTCCGCCGCGACATCGCGCTACATGAATTGCGGGCAGGTCTGCATTTGCAACGAACGCACCTATGTTGAACGTCCGGTGTATGATGCGTTTGTCGAGAAGTTTCTGGCCGTCAGCAGGTCCTTGCGTGTGGGCGATCCGATGGACCCGGCCACCGATATCGGGCCAAAGGTCAATCTGGCCGAACTGGAAAAGGTTGAAGCACGCGTGGCACAAGCCTTGTCGGACGGCGCTGAATTGTTGATGGGCGGGCACCGTCCTGAACGCAGCCCCACCGAAGGCGGGTTCTATTATACACCGACAGTTTTAACCGGGCTGCGCCCCGATATGGCAATTCTGCGTGATGAAACCTTCGGGCCGGTGGTGCCCATCGTGCCTTTCGACACGTTCGAAGATGTTGTGGAGCAGGCCAATGACAGTCGGTATGGGTTATCCGCATACCTGTTCACCAATGATATGCGCCGCACAATGCGCGCTGTAAACGAAATCGACTTTGGCGAGATTTATGTGAACCGTATCGGACCGGAAAGCTTGCAAGGGTTTCATACGGGCTTTCGCAATAGTGGGCCCGGTGGGGATGACGGGGTGCATGGTCTGGACAAGTATCTGCGCAAGAAAACCGTCTACATCAATTACTCTGGGTCGAACACAGTCGACCTTATGCCTTACCCGGCAGGGTAAGCCGCGCGCGGCCAAAGCGTGTCAGCAAATATGAACTTTTGCGTTGACAGATTTACAAATGTGCGATTGCATGAACGATATACCAAACCGGCCGGAGGAGCCCGTTTCAGGTAAATCGCCAAATATCGCAGCCTTGGCCGGCTGCCGAAACATCACGAACGAAACGGGAGGAATGGATGCAAGAGAAACGACCCTTATTAGAGGTCAGGAACCTTGAGAAGCGATTTGGCGGTGTCCGCGCGCTTCAGGGGGCTTCACTGGCCATTGAAGCAGGTGAAACCATCGCGCTGGTTGGCGATAATGGCGCGGGCAAATCGACATTCGTGAAGTCGATCGCTGGTGTACAGCCCGCCGATACGGGCGAGATTTTGTTGAACGGCACGCCGGTCAGCATTCGCACCCCCAAAGATGCTGGGGCCTTGGGTATCGAGGTGGTCTATCAGGATCTGGCATTGGCCAATTCGCTGGATGTGGCTGCGAATGTCTTTTTGGGGGATGAACCGAAGCTGTTGAACCTTGGATGGTTTTCCATCCCTGACACCAAAAAGATCGCGCGGGAGACGACAGAAACCCTCAAGCGGCTGCGCATCAATATTCCTGATCCCAATCGCCCCGTAGCCAACCTGTCGGGCGGGCAGCGTCAGGCGGTTGCGATTGGCAGGTCCGTCCGCAAGGGACGGCGCGAATTGCTGATCCTTGACGAACCCACTGCCGCGCTGGGCGTCGAGGAAGTGCGCAAGGTTCTTGCACTGATTGAATCGCTGAAAGAGTCGGGGCAAACGATGCTGATCATCTCGCATGATCTGGAGCATGTTTTCCGGGTTGCGGACCGCGTTGCCGTCATGCGTCAGGGCCGCGTGATTGCCACACGACGGATTGCGGACGTCACAAAAACGGATGTCGTTCGCCTTATTGTTGGTGATCTTGAAGGAGCGGTCGCATGACAAACCCAGCCCAAACCATGCCGGGCAATGCGTCCAAAAGCAACTCCTTGTATCGGCTTACGGCTTTGCCCTATTTCAACGTGGCCGTGGCGATTGTGGTGATTTATGTCGCGCTGACGATTATAACTGGCGACACATTCAATACCGTAAACAACCAGATCACCATCATGCGCGCCGCGTCGGTGTTCCTGATCTTGGCGGTTGGCCAGACGCTGGTTATGAACACTGGCGGTATCGACATTTCCACGGGGTCGATGATCGGCGTTGTCGGGGCAATTGTCGGGTCCACACTGCAAAGCGGGGCGCTTGACCCCATGCTGGCCATCCCTGTGTCCATTCTGCTGGGGGCATTGCTGGGGGCGTTCAACGGGTTCAATATCACGGTTCTGGGTGTGCCGCCCCTGTTGGCCACGCTTGGCACGTTTGTCGCCTATCGTGGGTTTACACAGCATTACATGGGCGTCAACCTTGTTACGAACCTGCCGGATGTGGTGACAACTGTTGGCCGTTCCTGGGTGTTGGGTATGCCCCTTGCGGTCTGGATTGCGCTGTTTGTCACCTTGGTGGGGTGGTTTGTGCTGACCCAGACGCTTTACGGGCGGTATATCACGGCAATCGGGTCCAACCCCAAAGCTGCGGAAGCCACGCGCCTGAATGTCAAACTGCTGACCGCGTCAACCTATGTCATTCAGGGCGCTTTGGCGGGCCTGGCGGCACTGGTGCTGATGGGGCGGCTGAATTCATCGTCCGCCGCAATGGGCGAAGGGTTGGAATTGCACATCATCGCCGCGGTCGTGTTGGGGGGCACCTACCTGTTTGGCGGGCGTGCCACCATGGTGGGAACGCTTCTGGGTGTCTACCTGATTGGCATGCTGGAGAATGGACTTATCCAGACGGGCGCGGGCTTCTTTGTGCAAAAGATGATCCTTGGCTTGCTGATCATCGCAGCGGTCGCCCTGCAACTGCAGCAAAAGCGCAACTGACAGCGCCTGTATCAGACTGAATTCCCGGCGGCAGTGCGTCTTGACGCCGGGCACAACACGCAAAGACGCATGTTCAATCTTTCTGGGAGGAGAGAAGAATGAAATCCGTGACTACACTATTGGCAACAGCGGCATTTGTCGGAACCGCAGGAATGGCCATTGCACAGGATGCGCCGTTGCGCATCGGGTTTGTCTCGCACCAGCATGACATCACCGACCTGTTCGGTCAGCTTGAAATCGGCTTTCGCAACCGGCTGGACGCTGAAAACCTGGAATATGAGCTGTTTCAGGCGGCGCCCAGCGCATCGGGGCGGCATGATGAAATGCTGAATATTCTGGAAAACATGGCAAACCTGAACCTTGACTACATGGTGTTCGGGCCGTCCAGTCTGGACCAGAACACCCCCGGTCTGGTTGAAGTGGCGAATTCCGGCACCAAGCTTTTGATGGTGGACTATGAACCGGCCGAAGGGGCAACATTCCCGTTCGGGGAGTCGGTTCTGAACTGGTCGGTCTATAACCACGGCCAAATGGGCGAAGCTACCGGCGAATGGATTGCCAATCATTTCATGGAACAAGGCCAGTCCGAAGCCAATGTCATCATGATCTGGGGGCCAATCGCGTCCGAGATCAGTCAGGCGCGCGGCAATGGTGTGTTGCGCGCAATGGAGGCCGCCGAAGGGTTTACCGCCAATATCCTGTATGAAGGCTATGCGGATTTCCAGCGCGAATTGGCGTATGCCGAGATTGAGCGCGCGCTGATTGCCTATCCCAATGTTGAAGTCGTGGTCGCAATGAATTCGGTCATGGCGTTGGGGTCAATGGCCGCATTGGAAGGGCATGGCGTTATCGATGACGTGGTCGTAACTGGCATGGGCGGACAAGCCGATGAACTGGAAATGGTCGCACGCGGTAAAATTGGTGTGGCCGTGTTCCGCGACCCGCGCAGCATGGGGGCCAATTCCGCTGAAGCGCTGATCATGGACCTTCAAGGGCGCACCGATGAGATACCGCCCGTGCTGTATACCGATCTGCGCACACTGGATACGATTGATGCGATCCGCACCTATGTTCCCATCGAAATGCTGGATATCGACGCCAAACTGGGCAACTGACCGTTTCCCCCTGACCATAAATGCCGGGCCATCGTTGGCCCGGCGTTTTTTGTTTTCCGATAGGCTGTGCAAAAGGCGCGCCAAAGCATGTCGCGTTCATCCGCATTCAGGCGACATGCGCTAACTTATTGATTTCGAAAGCTTAAGGAGTGCAAAATCGGCTTCCACTTTTGCGCGACATACTCTAAAGCCCTTCCAGCCCGCAAATCTGGCGTTTGACGCGGGCTATTGCGCCGGGGGACATGCTAAGCTCGGTTACGCCTGCCGCCACGAAAAGCGGAACCAACGCAGGGTCGGCGGCAGCTTCGCCACATATGCCGACCCAAAGCCCGTGTCGGGTTGCGGCGGTGCAAACGGCCTTGATGGCGGCCAGAACAGACGGGTGGTCCGCGCGGCACAACTGCGCGACATTCGGGTTCAGCCGGTCGGCGGCCATAAGATATTGGGTCAGATCATTCGTGCCGATGGAAAAGAACGCCGCTTCCTGCGCCAGCAGGTCGGCGGTCAGAACGGCTGCCGGGGTTTCGATCATGATACCAAGGTCAAACAGGCCATGCGCGGTGCCTTCCTGCGCAAGTTCCGCGCGGCATTGGTCGATTAACGCGTGGGTGGCGCGCAGTTCTGACAGGTCGCTGACCATGGGCAGCATCACCTTCAGGTGCCCATGCGGGGCCGCGCGCAACAGGGCGCGCAATTGCGGCTTGAACACATCTGGCCGCGACAGGCACAACCGAATGCCGCGCATCCCAAGTGCGGGGTTTTCTTCCGCGGTTGGTGTCAGGCCGCGCAGGGGTTTGTCGGCCCCGATGTCCAGTGTGCGGATGATGACGGGGTGGTCAGGGAAACGCCCCAGAATGGCGCTGTAGGCCTGATACTGGTCATCCTCGGTGGGGGGGCTGGCCGCGTCGATGAACATCAATTCGGTGCGGAACAACCCAACCCCCATGGCCCCCGCCGCGCAAGCGCGGTCCAGTTCGGCCACAGACCCAAGGTTTGCAGCCACTGTGATGGACCTGCCGCCCGGTGTTCGGGGCGCCACATCACGAAAGCGCAGAAGGTCGGCAGCGTCTTTTTGCGCGGCCTGCGCGGCGTTTGCAAACTGCTGTTCGGTGGCGGCATCAGGGTCGGGGACCACAAGCCCGCGCGTGCCATCCAGCGCGATGCGCTGCGCTGCAAACAAGCGGTCTCGTAGCGCTTCGGCCCCAAAAACGGCGGGCACACCATAGGCGCGCGCAATGATTGCGGCGTGGCTGGTTACGGCACCTTTCAGGCACACAATGCCGCCCAGCCGCGCCAGATCAGTCTTGCCAATGTCCAGTGCAGGCAATTCCTCGGCCACGATGATGGCACCATCAGGGGCAGCGTCCAGGGTCAACGGTTGTTGCCCTTGCAATTCCAGCGTCATCAAATGGGCGACACTGCGCATGTCTTCGGCGCGCGCGCTGGCATAGGGATCATCCAGCGCAGCAATCTGGCGGGCGTTTTCGGCGCCCGTCTGCTGCACGGCTGCGACGCTGGACATGCCCGCGCGCACCCGCCCTTCCAGTGTGTCCAGCCATTCAGTATCGTCTGCCAGATCGCTTAGGGCCTGCAATATCTGGCGGGTTGCGGCATGCGCTGTGCGTGCCGCGTCCGCACGGATGCGCGCCGTCAGGCGCGCCGCAGCGCCCTGCAGGCGGCGCAGTTCGGCTTCAACGGCAAGGGGGTCAATATAGTCGGGTTCGGGCTGCACCACGGGCTGCACGAAGTGAAATGCCGGGCCAATGGCCAGGCCTTCGCTGGCCGCTATGGCGGGTTTGGCGGGGGGGCTGGCCGTTGCTGGTGCCCCGTCCAGAAACTGGCAAATCTGGTCCATGGCAGTTTGTGTGTCGTCCCCGCGCCCGCGCAGGGTGACAGTCTGCCCTTCTTTGACGCCCAGCATCAGAAGTTTCATGGAGGACCGCGTCAACGCCGCGCGTCCGTCATGCAGAATTTCGATATCGGCCCGGAAAGCGCGCGACAATCGCACCAGTTCCGCTATTGGCCGGGCATGCAGCCCCCCTTTTACCCGCACATTGACATTTCGCTGCATGCGCGCGCCTCCCTTGTTGTGATGCTTTGCCTGCGTGGGGCATGGTCTAGCGTGACAGGATTTCAGTGATCTTTTCCAACTCGCGGTCTTTGCCAATGCCGGTCAGGAATGCCAGCGTTACAATCGCGGGGCGCGGCAAGTCCTTTGGCAGTGGCGTGGTCGAGATGACCAGATCGACATCCCCAATCTGTCCGGGCACTTCGGATGCCTTGCATTGGCGCGTAATGATGGCGATGCCGCGATCTTGCATCGCGGCTTGCACCGCCTGCGCGACAACTGTTGACGTGGCAACGCCGGTGCCACAGGCAACAAGCACTTTTTTGGGTTCGGTCATGTCCGGTTCCTTCGGTTTTCAGGTGTCAGGGCAGCAGCGCCAGCGCCTGTTGCGGTGTTTGCGCCTGCCACAGCAGACGGGCACGCGCTTCATCTTGCAAAACTTCGCCAATGGCCTGCAGGACCCCAATTTGCGCGTCCTTGTCCTGCAGCGCCAGCAAAAACACCACATGAACGGGAACAAACATGTCGGGGTCGTCCATGCTGCCAAACGCAACCGGATGGGCCAGCGTGGCAAGGGCGATGGTCGGACGCAGGACATGTTCAGGGTCTGTATGCGGGACAGCCACGGCAAATTCGTCCGAGAGCGGCAGGCCGGTGGGCATGTCCCGTTCGCGGGCGCACACCGCTTGCGCAAACCCCGGATGCACGAAACCGCCCATTTGCAGTTTGCCTGCCAGCAGGGTGATAACCTGTTGGGCAGTTTCAACGCGGTGGGACAGCACAACGTTTTCTGGCCGGATGAATGTGCTTAGGTGTCTGGTCATGTCAGTCCTCTTTTGGTGGATCATCTGCGCCCGCAGCGCGTTCCCATGCTGCGCGGTGGCGGTGCAGCAGTGCAAATGCCCCGGCGATCAGCGCCGCGAAAATTGCAAGCCCGGCATATCCAAGCCCCTGCATCAGCGCGACAGCCACATAGCTGACCCACACGAAGCCATCGCCCATCGCGGTCAATTCGGTTCCGTTGGCGGGCTGTGCAATGCCTGCATCCACCGCAGCCAGCGTGAAGGTGCCAGAAAGTGCAGTTGCGATATAGAAGCCCAAAGTCAGCGTTACTGTCCCGATCACCACCATACGCACCACATTTCCCTGCACAATGGGCGCGGCCAAGGCCACGATGAAGGGAATGACCACAAGATCCGTGAACACCAGCACGCGGTTTCCCGGCAGCAGAACGGACAGGATAATTGCCACAGGTATCAAGATCAGCGCGCTTGCCATGGCGGAGGGGTGCCCGATGACAATGCTTGAATCCAGCCCGATTGTGACCTTCCGCCCGCCAAGGCGGCGTTCCACGAACTGGCGCGCGCCATCGGTCACGGGGATTAACCCTTCCATCAGGATTTTCAGCACATAGGGCAGAAGCATCATGCCCGCCGCAAGGCTGACCCCGACAGCAAACGCACGCACGCCCGTTGTGACGGGATCATCCAGATCCCAAAACCCTATCCCGCCCAGACCAAGACCAAGGAAAAATCCCAGCACTGTGGGGTCCCCCATTATACCAAGGCGGCGCGTCACCGTGTCGGCCGTGACGTCCAGACCGCGCAGGAACGGTATTTTTTCGATCACCCAATTCACGGCAATCGCAATTGGCAAGACCTGCACCGACAGGATGTGTGGCACCGACACGCCCGGAATGCCATAAAACCGCTGGACCGCACGGGCGCACCAGTCCGAAAAAAACAGTGAAAGCGCCGCAATCAGCGCCACAGTGCCCAGCCCCATGACAAGTGACCCGGTGGCCGCCATCACAAGCGCCCCGATCAGCGCAAAATGCCAGTAATTCCAGATATCCACATTCATGGTGCGCGTTACGCCCGTCAGCAACAGCGCAATATTCACCGCCAGCCCTATGGGAATAACCCATAGACCGACTTGCGATCCGAATGCGATGGTCGCAGCCGTGGGCCAGCCCATATCGATGACGTTACGTTCAATTCCGGTGCGCGTGGCAATCGCCACCGCGACGTCGCCCAGCACCGACCAGAACATGCCGATAACCAGAATGACACCAATAAACGCAATGCCCACGCTTAGCGCCGCGCGGGCGGCTTTTACAGGTTTGGTTCCGAAAACAAGCGCAAGGCAAAATATGACAACCGGCAGATATGCCATGCCATACAGGCCCTGTAATGCTGGGCCAAAGCTGAAGCCAAGGTCTGGACCAGTGAGAATGCCATCCATGCCGCGCTCCCGCCTTGTTGCATATCACCTTGTCCAGCCTGCCGGCAAAGTTTCAGCATTTTGAACATATGTTGATTGTATTTTACACATGTTGCATCAGCTTCGGGGCAAGATCAACAAATGATTGCGCCTAAGTGTGCACGCAGCCGCGCCCTGTGCAACAGTTTATTTTGTTTTTACCTTGGCCGTTACAAGGCGCTGCCCCATAATCTGGCCTGATGATGTGCGGATGCGTGGCACAGCTTGATGATGGCCAGAGGGTTTGAACTTAATTATTGACGATATAACATTTGTTCAGTAGCTTTCAGCCATATCTTGCAAAGATTTGCATTGAACCGCAGCGGTGATCTGCAAAACCGTTCTGTTTGCGCACTGTGTTGCGATGCAGGGTGACGAAAATGAAAGGGCTGTGAACATGTCTCGGGTGGTGCAGGCGGCGACAGGCAACCTTCCCTTCGCAATCAGGCAGTATGCGCCCGCGCAGCTGCGCGCGGCCCTGAAGAAAATGTATCTGATCCGCCGCTTTGAAGAAGGGGCAGAAGAAAGCTATGCGCGCGGTCTGATCCACGGCACGATGCATCTGTCCATCGGGCAGGAAGCGTCGGCGGTCGCGTCCTGTCTGGAACTTACAGATCAAGACAAAATTACATCCACCCATCGCGGCCATGGGCATTGCATCGCCAAAGGGGCAGATGTGGGCCGCATGTTCGCCGAGTTCTTTGGAAAGCAAACCGGCTATTGCCACGGGCGCGGTGGGTCGATGCATATTGCGGATGTCAAAACCGGCAATCTGGGGGCCAACGGGATTGTCGGGGGCGGGCTGCCAATTGCCGTGGGGGCCGCGCTGACGGCCAAACGGCAGGGCAAGCCCGATGTGACAGTGTGTTTTTTCGGGGATGGGGCCAATAACGAAGGGGCCTTCCACGAAGCGCTGAACATGGCCAGCGTCTGGCAGTTGCCCGTTGTTTTCATTTGTGAAAACAACAAATACGGCATGTCCACATCTGTGGAACGGTCCACGGCTGTTGCGCGAATATCGGACCGTGCGGCGGGCTATGCCATGCCGGGCGAAACTGTTGACGGCAACGACTTTTCTGCAGTTGCCCAGGCTGCGCATACAGCAATTGCGCGGGCGCGAAGCGGGCAGGGGCCAAGCCTGATTGAAAACCTGACCTACCGCATCAGGGGGCATTCCAAGTCTGATCGCAACCGCTACCGCACCAAGGACGAAATTGAAAGCTGGGTGGCAAAAGACCCGATCACCCGGTTTCGCGCCCAACTTGTCAGTCATGGCATTCTGACCGATGAAGATGCAGCCGCCTTGCTGCGTCAGGCCGAGGCAGAGGTTGCCGCGGGTATCGAATTCGCCAAATCCAGCGCCGCGCCGGATGTAGCAGATGTAACACGCTATGTTCACGCCGAGGACGCGATATGAACGCGCCCGCACATCCCTCGCGCACGCTAAGTTTCGCAGAAGCCCTGCGCGAGGCCATGGCACTTGCGCTGGAAAGCGACCCGAATGTGGTGCTGATGGGCGAAGATATTGGCGTTTATGGCGGCGCGTTTCAGGTAACCGGCGATCTGATTGACCGTTTCGGGCCTGACCGGGTGATGGACACGCCAATCTCGGAACTGGGGGGGGCCGGTGTGGCGGTTGGGGCGGCACTGACTGGCCTGCGCCCGATTTACGAGTTTCAGTTTTCCGACTTTGCGGCGCTTGCGATGGAACAGATTGTCAATCAGGCCGCGAAGATGCGCTTCATGCTGGGCGGGGAGGCGTCAGTGCCGCTGGTGTTTCGTATGCCTTCTGGGTCGGGCACGGGGGCAGCTGCACAGCATAGTCAAAGCTTCGAGGCGTGGTTTGGCCATGTGCCGGGCCTGAAGGTCGTGCAGCCGTCAACACCGCATGACGCCAAAGGGTTGCTGCTGGCCGCTTTGGCCGACCCTGATCCGGTGATCATTTTCGAACATAAGCTGCTTTACAAAATGAAGGGCAATGTTCCTGCGGGCCATTACACAATTCCCATCGGAAAGGCCGAAATCCGGCGCGCGGGAACGGATGTCACCATTATTGCAGGTGCGATCATGGTGCATCGTGCCCTGGAAGCGGCGGAAATACTGGCCGCTGACGGTATCAGCGCCGAGGTGATCGACCTTCGGTCTGTGCGCCCTATTGACAGCGCCACGATCATTGCATCGGTCTGCAAGACCGGGCGCGCGCTATGTGTCTTTGAAGGCGTGCGCACATTGGGGCTGGGGGCCGAAATCAGTGCATTGATTGCCGAAAGCGACGCGTTTGATTATCTGGAAGCCCCTGTCCTTCGCCTTGGGGGGGCCGAAGCGCCCATCCCCTACAACCCTGACCTTGAACGCGCGGCTGTGCCGCAAGTTGACGGGATTGAGCGCGCAGTGCGTAAATTGGTCGGGGGCGCGGTTTGACATGCCCACCGAAGTGATCCTGCCCAAGGTCGATATGGACATGACTGCGGGCACCCTGTCGGTCTGGCATGTCGCAGAAGGACAGTTCGTGGCGAAAGGGGCGCCCTTGTTCGACATTGAAACCGACAAGTCCGCAATGGAAGTGGAAAGCCCCGCGTCCGGTCACGTTCACAACATGGTCGCCCCGGGCCAAAGCGTCGCGGTGGGGGCGCCAGTTGCGTGGATTTATGCACCAGATGAAGCGGTAACCGCCCCCCCGGCCAGCGCTGCGCCTGCTGCCGCAACCCGCTTGCAGCAGCCTCGCCCCGCCGCGCCACCCCCGTCGGGCATGCCCCAGGATCCGCGTGTGCGTGCCACACCCGCTGCACGACAGTTGGCCCATAAAACGGGGGTTGATTTGCGACATGTCGCTGGTAGTGGCCCGAAGGGGCGGGTGCAACGTGGCGATATCGCCAATCGCGCGCCTGCGCTGTCACAAGGGGGGGGGGCTGTGCCTTCTGACTGGTCCGCCCAATCAGGTGACCTGCATGTGACCAGACGCGCGGGGCGCGATACTGCGCCACTGTTCCTGATCCATGGCTTCGCAGCAGAGCAGACAGGCTGGGCACCGTTGGAACGCGCGCTTCCAAAGGACCAGCCATTGCTGCGACTGGATTTGCCCAGCCATGGCAAATCGCCCCGCCGCAGCCTGCGCAGCTTTGCGGAACTGGCGCGCGCAGTTGTCGCCGCGTTTGATGCAAGCGGCACAGAGCAGGTTCATTTGGTTGGCCACTCGCTGGGGGGGGCGTTGGCGCTGGCGCTGGCGGATATCCGGCCACGCAAGGTTGCAAGCCTTACGCTGATCGCACCCGCGGGGCTTGGGCCGGAAATTGACGCGCCGGTATTGAGGGGAATCGCGCGCGCCAGCCGCGCGGAAAGCCTGCTGCCATGGCTTCGGTGTCTGACCGCCGATCCTGAAGGGCTGGGCGAGGACTACGCCCGCGCGGCCCTGCGCGGACGCCTTGATCCGCAGTTGCGCGCGGCCCAGCTGGAACTGGCAGGCGCGCTTTTCCCCGATGATGTGCAGGCCTTCGACCTGACCGCCGCCTTGCGCCGGGTGCGCGTGCCCACCGCCCTTGTCTGGGGGCGCGCGGACCGTATTATTCCATGGCGTCACGCCCTTGCGGCGCGCGGTGACATGGCGCTGCATTTGTTGCCCGACTGCGGGCATATTCCGCATGTTGACACCCCCGAAACCGTGGCAGGCATTCTGGCCCGGCAGTTGGCGTAATTATTCGCTTGCCCGGCGCGGCGGGATGCTGAAATGTGCGGATATGACCAAGGAAAACACACCCGCCCGGACCTTTGCCGAAATGCTGCCCCAAACTGACGTAGATCGCCTGCGGGCGCGCGCGGTATGGCTTTATTTTGTGGAGGGGCGCACCCAAAGCGATGTCGCAACCTTGCTGGGATTGAACCGCGTGGCGGTTGTGCGGCTTCTGGCGGATGCGCGCCGCAGAAATGAAGTGCGGATCACCGTGTCCGCGCCCCTTGCAGAGTTGGTGAAAGTGGAACGCGCGTTGGAAGAACGCTTCGCCATCAATCACGTCATTGCTGCGCCAGTGTCCGATCCGACCGCCGACCCGGTAAAGGTGATTGCAGCGGCAGCGGGCGCCTTCATCAACCGCACCATGCAATCGGGTATGTCGGTCGGTGTGGGCTGGGGGCAGACCCTCTATAACACACTGCCATTCATCGCGGGCCGCACACTGGACGATTTTCGTGTGGTGTCGTTGTTGGGCGGAATCTCTGCAGCGCGGCGGTTCAACCCGGCGGAGTTTGCATGGCAATTCGCACAATTGTTTCAGGGCGACGGTTTTCTTATTCCTGCCCCGGCGCTGGTGGACAGTGCGGAAACCAAACATGCCTTGTTGGAACGCTGCGGATTGGCCGAAATATTCCAGATGGCCGACCATCTGGACATGGTGCTGGTCTCGGTGGGGGGGATATCGACGATAACGACATCCTACAGGCTGGGCCACCTGTCTGAACCCGAACGCCGGTCCTTGGTGGATGCGGGTGCTGTGGGCGATGTGCTGTATAATTTCATCGATGCGCACGGCCGGTTGGTGGACAATCAGGTGAACGGACGCGCGATTTCGGTTGATCTGCCGCAGTTGCGCAAAACCCCGGAACGGGTTTTGGTGTCGGGTGGGCCCGAAAAGATCAGGGCGCTTCTGGGGGCGATAAAGGTGCTGGAACCGACCGTTCTGATTACCGATGAGGTGAGCGCGCGGGCCTTGCTGGAACAGCAGAACTAGGTTTTGCCGCCTGCATTGGCAGTCATGCGCCCCAATCCGGCGCTGTGCTGTTGCGCGTGCAGTGTCAGACCCCCTTCGCGTTCAAGAAACGCGATGACCGCATCAACGCCTTGCCCCTGTTTCAAGCAGGCAAGGACATAGGGCAGGTGGCCGCGCGCGCGCCGCGTGTCCTGTTCCAGCAACACTGGATCAACGCCCACATGGGGGGCAAGGTCAATCTTGTTGACGACCAGCATATCGGATTTTGTGACCCCCGGTCCGCGCTTGCGCGGAATATCCTGCCCTGCGGCAGTGTCGATGACATAGATGGTGATGTCGGCCAGTTCGGGCGAAAAGGTCGCGGCCAGATTGTCGCCGCCAGATTCGATAAGGATCAGGTCCAGATCGGGGAAGCAACTGTTCAGGTCGGCGATGGCAGCAAGGTTGATGCTGGCATCTTCGCGGATGGCAGTATGCGGGCAACCGCCGGTCTCTACGCCCCGAATGCGGTCCGAGGGAAGCACCTGTGCACGCACCAGCGCGTCGGCATCTTCGCGGGTGTAGATGTCATTGGTGATGACCGCCATGGAACAGCGCGGCGCAAGGGCGCGCGCCAGATGTTCCGTCAGGGTGGTTTTCCCCGCCCCGACGGGGCCGCCGATACCCACGCGCAACGGGCCGTGCATGTTGGAAGGCGTTGTGTTCATGTCCGGTATAGCCTTGTTTCTTTGGTTTCGTGTCGCATTGCAGCCAGATCGGCGGCAAGGCAGGAATTCGCCAATGCGTCCAGCTCTGCCGTTTCGGCACGGCTGGCAACGGATATGATGATTGCCAGAAGATCGGCCAGCACCTTTTGGCCCGCAGTTTGGCCAAGGGGAATATGTTTCACGCCCATGGTGACAAGGTTACTGGAAAATGCCTGTAGATACAGGGCGATCACATCGGCGGCGGGCAGGTCCAGCGGGCGGGCCGCTTCCGCCACAGCCAGCGGCAAAGCCCGTGCGGGGCGCGGCGTGCCGGTCATGGTGCCAAGCGTTCGCGTGAAGGACGCGCCTTGTTCGCGCGCTTCCTGCAGGCGCTCCGCGCAGGGTTGCAGCGCTGTGCAAAGCGCGTCCAGCGCGTCCGTATCGGCCCCGTCGCGCAAGGCGTGGGCCATAAGAACCGCGTCTTGCCAGCCGGTGCCGAATTGCACCACATCGGCCAGCCAGTCGCGCAGGCTGTCCGCGTCATGCACGCAGCCATCGGCAATGACCTGTTCCAACCCGTGGCTATAGGCAAAGGCCCCGGTCGGGAATGCGGGGGACAGCCATTGAACAAGGGTCAGCGCGGCGGGTGACAGCATGGTCAGGCGTGCGTGTGATGGTGATGGCTGTGGCTATGGGCCGTTTCAGGCCCATGCGAATGGCCCATGGTGCGGCCATGGCCATAGGCGCCCCCTTCGGGGGTGAAGGGGCCACTGACGGGGCGCAGGCTGGCGCCGAGCTGGCTTAACATGGCTTCGATCACATGGTCACGCCGGATCAGCAGGCGGGAGGCTTCGATCTGGCAGGGAGTGTGGCGGTTGCCGATATGCCATGCAAGGCGGGGCAAGTCGCCCGTCACCTCGATCAGCGGTTCATCAGCGGCGACGATTTCCAGCAGGGTGCCGTCTGTCAGCTCGAACCCCCAATAGGCATCCAGATTGGTGACTTCGGGCAGGTTGACCATGAAGCCGCGCCCTTCGGCGGTGGTCAGGCGTTTGCGCCGGATCATGCGGGCGTCATAATCCAGAATAACCGACCCGTCACAGCGGTCGGGGCGGGTTTTCAGAAGCCGGTTCAGGGGGGGCAGATCGGTCATTTTGCACCTGTGTGGAAAATATCGCGGTAAACATGGGCCGCCAGAGTGCGCCGCGACAGGCCCATGGCGGCAAGCGCGCCATCGGGCAGGCGGTCAAGGCGCGCGAATTCGGCTTCGCGCGCGCTGCGGCCAAGGGACGGGTTGCAGCCGAAACCCGTTGCGGCCAGAAAACAGTCCAGCCGGCGGGATTGGCGCGGGCTAAGATTGGAATTTGCCGGTCGTTGTCGCATTTCACCCTCCGTCAGGTAGAAACACTCCTCCCACCGGCAGACACTATCACAGCGGGCCGTAAAATTCTTATGAACACTGCGTGCGCTATGCCGCGCTGCGGCATTTTCTGGGCGAGTGTTGCACTGCTGCGCCAGAGCTGCATGAAACATGGGCATCAGAACAGGAAATAGCGCTGTGCAAGCGGCAGTTCGGTTGCCGGTTCGCAGGTTAAAAGCACACCATCAGCGCGCACTTCATAGGTTTCGGGGTCCACGTCAATATGGGGGGTGGCGCTGTTCAGGCGCATGTCAGACTTGCCTATTTCGCGGCAGTTTTCCACTGCAAGCGTGGTTCTTGCCAGCCCCAGTTCCGCCCCAATGCCCGCCGATTGCCCCGCCTGCGACACAAACACCACGGCAGAGTGTTCAACCGCCCGCCCGAACGCACCAAACATGGGGCGTGAATGCATGGGCTGCACCGGAATGGACGCGTTCGGGTCGCCCATTTGCGCCACAACAATGGACCCGCCCAACAGCACCATTTCAGGCTTCGCGCCAAAAAATGCGGGCGACCACAGCACCAGATCGGCGCGCTTGCCTTCTTCCACGCTGCCGATATGGCGCGACAGGCCATGCACGATTGCGGGGTTGATGGTGTATTTCGCAATATAGCGGCGCACGCGGAAATTGTCGTTATTGCCGGCTTCCTCGCTCAGTCGCCCGCGTTGCAGCTTCATCTTATGGGCGGTTTGCCATGTGCGGGTGATCACTTCGCCCACGCGGCCCATGGCCTGACTGTCTGATGAGATCACCGACATGGCCCCCATGTCGTGCAAGATATCCTCGGCTGCGATGGTTTCGCGCCGGATGCGGGATTCGGCGAAAGCCACATCTTCGGGCACCTTGCGGTCCAGATGGTGGCAGACCATCAGCATGTCGAGATGTTCCTCGATGGTGTTGACCGTATAGGGCATGGTCGGGTTGGTGGAGCTGGGCAGAATGTTCTGACTGCTGACCACCTTCAGAATATCGGGCGCATGGCCGCCCCCCGCCCCTTCGGTATGGAAGGCGTGGATAGTGCGGCCCTTGATGGCGGCCAGCGTGTTTTCCACAAACCCCGATTCATTCAGCGTGTCCGTGTGGATCATGACCTGAATATCGGATTCATCCGCAACACTCAGGCAACAGTCAATCGCGGCGGGGGTGGTGCCCCAGTCTTCGTGCAGTTTCAGCGCTGCTGCGCCCGCGCGCACCTGTTCGTGCAGTGCATCCGGCAGGCTGGCATTGCCCTTGCCCGCGAAGGCCAGATTCATGGGAAACGCATCCGCGGCCTGCATCATGCGGCCCAGATGCCACGGGCCGGGCGTGCAGGTGGTGGCCAGCGTGCCATGCGCAGGGCCAGTGCCGCCGCCCAGCATGGTGGTCAGGCCCGAATGCAGCGCATCGTCAATCTGTTGGGGGCAGATGAAATGGATATGCGCATCGAACCCGCCAGCGGTCAGGATTTTGCCTTCGCCCGCGATGATTTCGGTGCCCGGCCCGATGATGACATCAACACCGGGTTGGGTGTCGGGGTTCCCGGCCTTGCCGATCCTGGCAATACGCCCGCCGCGCAGGCCCACATCAGCCTTGATGATGCCGGTGTAATCCACGATCAGCGCGTTGGTGATGACCGTGTCCATGGCGCCTTGTGCGCGCGTCAGTTGCGACTGGCCCATGCCGTCGCGGATAACCTTGCCGCCGCCGAACTTGACTTCCTCGCCGTAGCCGCCGCGTTCTGCAATCAGGTCGCGTTCCACCTCGATTATCAAATCGGTATCGCCCAGCCGCACCTTGTCGCCCACAGTGGGGCCATACATGTCCGCATAGGCTGCGTGTGTAATCTTGTATGACATTTACAGCGCCCCCATAACCTTGGCATTGAACCCGTAAACCACGCGCGCCCCGCCATAGGGCACCAGCGACACCTCGCGCCGCTGGCCCGGTTCAAAGCGCACGGCGGTTCCCGCGGCAATGTCCAGCCGCTGCCCGTGGGCGGCGGCGCGGTCAAATTCAAGGCCCGCATTGGCTTCGGCGAAATGGAAATGGCTGCCCACCTGAATGGGGCGGTCGCCGGTATTGGCCACCATCAACCTGGTCACCGGTTGGCCTGCGTTCACTTCGATCTCGCCATCAGGGGTAAAAATCTCTCCGGGGATCATGCGCTTGCCCTTTCGCGGATGGGGTGGTGAACCGTGACCAGTTTGGTGCCATCGGGAAAGGTGGCTTCGACCTGCACAGAATGGATCATGTCGGGAATGCCCGGCATGCATTGATCAGCGGTGATGACATGCGCGCCAGCCTGCATCAGGTCGGCCACGGTTCGCCCGTCGCGCGCCCCTTCGACCACATAATCGGTAATCAGCGCGATGGCTTCGGGGTGGTTCAGCTTGACCCCGCGCGCCAGCCGGTTGCGCGCGACCATGGCGGCCAGTGCCACCAGAAGCTTGTCTTTTTCACGAGGGTTCAGGTTCATGAAGTTCTACTCACATTTGCCAGACACGGGGAAGGGGGGATGGGCGCAGCGCCTGCAACAGCCGCACCATCTGTTTGCGCAGGGGCCAGTTGTCGCGCGCCATCAGGCGCACGACCAGCCGCCCCGGCATGGCGGATGCGGCGGCGTTTACATCGGGGTCGGGGGGCAGGGCGGCGCGCGCCAGCGCCAGCTTGTCCGCCGCACCATCGCCCACCAGAACCAGTGTGGCAAAGGCGCGCATGCCCGCCAGCCCTGCGGCGCGGCTGTTCAGGCGCGGGGCGTCCAGCGCGAAGGCTTCGGCATGGCAAGGGGTGTCGCCGCGCTGCACCAGCCGCCAGTCGTGGAAATCCAGCGCGGTGACCTGCTCGCCCATGGCCGCGCGCCCCAGAACCACAGTTTCGGCCATCAGGCAGCTTGCGCCCGCCCCAAGGGTTATGACAGTGCGCCTGCGCAATTGCGCGGCATCAAACAGGATGGTTTCCTGCGGCAGCCAGTCCAGATGCGCGCCGTCCCCCACATGCATGGCAATATCGACATGCGCCGCCCCTGATACGCTGCGATAGGCGCGTTCTGCGGTCTGGGTGGTGGCGGTCAGGCGGCAGCCCGCCCCCAGCGTGATATTCAGCGCCAGCCTGTCCCCGCCCGTCAACCCGCCAGAGGTGTTCAGAAACACCAGTTCCGGCCCGGGCAGCAAGATCAGTTTGGCCGACCCTTGCTGGAAAAGCTGGTTCAGCACTGTCCGCCCGCCCCGCGCCATGAAGCTGGCCCGGGCAATGCCCTTGCTGCGCTGGTGGGGGTCGGGCAGTTTTAGCGGGATCATGCGCACCTCGTTGTTTTGTTTGTCGCTAACAAGGCCGCAGGGGCGCAATCCAGCCCCGCTGCGTGCAGGGGTGTGGAATGTGCAAACTTGCTAAGTTTTGCGCCAAAGGGTGATTAATTATTGTGCGGTGTGTTTGTTTTTTAGGCTTTCGTAAAATCTGACCCTGTGCGTTGCTGTGCTTGGGTGCCGGGCGTGCCGAATACGGGCCATGCGATGGGCGACATGCCAGCGCCCCTTCACCTTTCGCCACGAATGCGCTATGCCGCACCCACTTGATTTCAAGGAGGCCGAAATGGGCTATAAAGTCGTCGTTGCGGGTGCCACGGGCAATGTGGGCCGCGAAATGCTGAATATCCTCGCTGAACGCGAGTTTCCGGTGGATGAGATCGTGGCGCTGGCGTCACGCCGTTCTCAGGGCACTGAAATCAGCTTTGGCGACCGAACTTTGAAATGTCAGGACATCGAACAGTTCGATTTCACGGGCTGGGACATGGCGCTGTTTGCCATCGGGTCCGACGCAACCAAGAAATACGCCCCCATCGCCGCCAAGGCGGGCTGTGTGGTCATCGACAATTCGTCGCTGTATCGCTATGACCCTGACGTGCCGCTGGTAGTGCCGGAAGTGAACGCGGAAGCAGTGGATGGCTATACCAGGAAAAACATCATCGCCAACCCCAACTGTTCGACCGCGCAGATGGTTGTGGCGCTGAAACCGCTGCATGACCGCGCGCGTATCAAGCGTGTGGTTGTCAGCACCTATCAGTCTGTGTCCGGGTCGGGCAAGGACGCCATTGACGAGTTGTGGAACCAGACCAAGGGCGTCTATGTCCCCGGTCAGGAAGTCGCGCCAAGCGTTTACCCCAAACAGATCGCGTTTAATGTGATTCCGCATATCGATGTGTTCATGGAAGACGGCTCGACCAAGGAAGAATGGAAAATGGTCGTCGAAACCAAGAAGATCATTGACCCGAAAATCAAGGTCACGGCCACCTGTGTGCGCGTGCCGGTTTTCGTGGGGCATTCGGAATCCATCAATATTGAATTCGAGGATTTTCTGGACGAGGAAGAAGCGCGCGACATCCTGCGCGAAGCGCCGGGTGTCATGGTCATCGACAAACGAGAGGCCGGGGGCTACATGACGCCGGTGGAATGTGTGGGCGATTATGCGACCTATATCAGCCGCATCCGGCAGGATTCGACCATCGATAACGGGCTGAACCTGTGGTGTGTTTCCGACAACCTGCGCAAGGGCGCGGCCCTGAACGCGGTGCAGATTGCCGAAGTTCTGGGGAATCGTTGCCTGAAGAAGGGCTGAGCCCTGCAGAAGGGATCAATTGGGCACGGGGTCGCACCCGTGCCTTTTTCTTTGGGCAGGCGCAGGTTTCCCGGTCGTGGGTTTTGGTTTCCAATCGGAAATATGAAAGGCGTTTCCGGTGCCGAAAATGTCGCAATCGCGGCTGTGTATCCGATGGTGCACCGCTATAGCTGTGGCAGCAGCGACAAACGACCGCAGGGAAGAGGGACAGACATGAGCTTCAAGACTGATATCGAAATCGCCCGGGAGGCAAAGAAACAGCCCATTCAGGAAATAGGGGCGAAACTTGGCATTCCGTCTGAGCATTTGCTGCCATTCGGACATGACAAGGCGAAGGTCAGTCAGGAATTCGTGGCCGAAGCGCGCGGGCGCAAGCGTGGCAAGCTTATCCTTGTGACCGCGATCAACCCGACCCCTGCGGGCGAGGGGAAGACCACCACAACTGTGGGGCTGGGTGACGGGCTGAACGCCATTGGCAAGAAGGCCGCGATCTGTATTCGAGAAGCCAGCCTGGGGCCGAATTTCGGCATGAAGGGCGGCGCGGCGGGGGGCGGCTATGCGCAAGTTGTGCCGATGGAAGACATGAACCTGCATTTCACAGGGGATTTCCACGCCATCACATCCGCGCATAACCTGCTGTCTGCGATGATTGACAATCATATCTACTGGGGCAATGAACTGGAAATTGACGAGCGCCGCATCACATGGCGGCGGGTCATGGACATGAATGACCGCGCCTTGCGCGATATGGTCATCAGCCTTGGCGGGGTGTCGAACGGGTTTGCGCGCCAGACCGGGTTTGACATTACCGTGGCGTCAGAAGTGATGGCGATCCTGTGCCTTGCGGCGGATCTGGAAGATTTGCAGCGCCGTCTGGGGGATATTGTGATTGCCTATCGCCGCGACAAAACCCCTATCTATTGCCGCGATATTGGCGCCGAAGGGGCAATGACCGTCCTGTTGAAAGATGCGATGCAGCCCAATCTGGTGCAGACGCTGGAGAATAACCCCGCCTTCGTGCATGGCGGCCCGTTTGCCAATATCGCGCACGGGTGCAATTCGGTGGTGGCCACGCAAACTGCGCTGGGGCTGGCGGATTATGTGGTGACCGAAGCCGGTTTCGGGGCCGATCTGGGGGCAGAGAAGTTTTTCAACATCAAATGCCGCAAGGCGGGGCTGACCCCCTCGGTTGCGGTGATCGTGGCCACGGTGCGCGCGATGAAGATGAATGGCGGCGTGGCCAAGGCGGATCTGGGTTCGGAAAATGTAGATGCGGTGAAGAAAGGCTGCCCCAATCTGGGGCGCCATGTTGAGAATGTGAAATCCTTTGGCGTGCCGGTGGTTGTGGCGATCAACCATTTCCATTCCGACACGGATGCCGAAATTGCGGCAGTAAAAGACTATGTCGCAACGCTGGGGGCCGAAGCGATCCTGTGCAGGCATTGGGCGCAGGGGTCGGCGGGGGTTGCGGAATTGGCGACACGGGTTGCGGAAATCGCTGATGGGGACCGCGCACAGTTTGCGCCCCTGTATGGGGATGACATGCCGCTGTTTGAAAAGATCGAAACCATTGCGCGGCGTATTTACCGCGCTGATGACGTGCTGGCCGATGGCAAGATCCGCAGCCAGTTGAAGGAGTGGGAAGCCGCAGGCTATGGGCATTTGCCCATTTGCATGGCCAAGACGCAATATTCCTTTACGACCGACCCCAACCGGCGCGGTGCGCCGATCAACCATTCGGTGCCAGTGCGGGAAGTGCGGCTGGCGGCCGGGGCGGGGTTCATCGTGGCCATCTGCGGGGAAATCATGACCATGCCCGGCCTGCCCAGAAAACCGGCGGCGCAATCGATCCGGTTCAATGATGATGGGGTGATTGAAGGTTTGTTCTAAGGGCTGAGGGGGGATGATGGTCGGACGCTCGTGCCCGTTTCGGGCACATCGCCCCGCCCACCATCCCCTATGGGCCTATTGCACAAACGGATGACCCGCGCCTTGATACAGGTGTTCCGGGTTAAAGCTGAAAGAAGGATCGACATATGAGCGCAGCTGTTATCGATGGCAAGGAATTTGCGGCGCGGGTGCGGGCGCGGGTTGCCGCCCATGTCGCGCGCCTAAAGGCAGATCACGACCTGACCCCCGGACTGGCGGTTGTTTTGGTGGGTGAAGACCCCGCAAGCCAGGTTTATGTGCGCTCCAAGGGCAAGCAGACTGTGGAAGTGGGCATGAATTCCTACGAGCACAGGTTGGCCGATGATGTGTCGGAAGCGGAGTTGCTGGCGGTGATTGAGCGCTTGAACAGTGACCCGCAAGTGCATGGAATTCTTGTTCAATTGCCGCTTCCGGCGCATCTGGATTCGGATCTGGTGATCAATGCGATTGATCCTGCCAAGGATGTGGACGGGTTTCATATTTCAAATGTCGGGCTGTTGGGGACCGGACAGAAAAGTATGGTGCCCTGCACGCCGTTGGGTTGTTTGATGATGCTGCGCGAATATCATGGGGATTTGTCGGGCATGCATGCTGTGGTCGTGGGGCGGTCCAATATTGTGGGCAAGCCCATGGCGCAGCTTTTGCTGGGGGACAGTTGCACCGTGACCATCGCCCATTCGCGCACAAAAGATCTGCCTGCCATGTGCCGCAGTGCCGATATTCTGGTTGCAGCGGTGGGGCGCGCGGAAATGATACCGGGGGAGTGGATAAAGCCGGGCGCGACGGTCATTGATGTGGGCATCAACCGTGTGGAGCGCGAGGGGCGCACCAAACTGGTGGGGGATGTGCATTTTGACAGCGCGGCCACTGTTGCGGGCGCAATCACCCCGGTGCCGGGCGGCGTTGGCCCCATGACCATTGCCTGTTTGCTGGCCAATACAGTGACGGCGGCATGTCGTGCCAAGGGGTTGGCCGAACCTGAAGGGTTGACCGCGTAAAGCATGTCCCCGACTGCGAATGCACGCGGCAGGCCTTAGCCCCCGAGCAAAACCGCGTGCATGATGCGGCCGGGCGACAGGGTGAACGCGCCTGCGATCACCAGACCGCCCCAGACAATGCCCAGCATCATGCCGCGGTGGCGTGCGACGTGGCCGCGCCTGATCTGGATAATTGCGTAAAAGATGCCCGCGATGACCCAAACAGACAGCAGATGTATCCATCCATAGCCCCAGACAGGGCCGCCATGCGTGATTCCGAAGCTGGAGATGGCGACTGCCAGCATGGCACCAACCCACATCCAGCCAAGGACACGGTGCGCGCCTGACCCCCTTGGGCGTGTGAAAATCAGCAATGTTGCAAGTATCGCAACCACGGCGCTGGCGGTATGAAGCTGGATCGCCAAAGTGGCGTTCAGAAGCGGGTGCAGGTTCAGGGTCATTTATATACCATTCCATCTGTTGAATTCTTGCGGCAGGGTTTGCATTGGGCAGGGTCGCGCGGCAATAAAGGCTGCGTGGACTGGCGGGGGATTTCGTGAATGGCTGCTTATTTCAAGGCACTGCAGATCACGCTTCGTGAACGGCGCTGGCTTGGTGTCTTGTGGGCGGGATTGACAGGTCTTGCCACTTTGGCCGGTCCGTTCGGGACAATGGGTGCTTTGCCCTTGCTGCCGCGCGCTGTCTACTGGGGTGGGGTGATTGCCGGGGCCATCGCGCTGCATTTCGTCACCCGGCATTTGCAACATTATCTTCCAGCGCATCGGGCAAGTTCTGTCGCGGCCAGCGGGGTCTATGCGGTCATGCTGGGGGCGCTGGTGTTTGGGGTGAATGTCTGGCTGTTTCCCGGCTGGCAGGCGGGGAATATTGGCGGTCTTTTATGGCTGATCATGATTGTGGTGCTGATTGCGGGGGCGATTCATGTTCTGCTGGCATGGTTGCGCCCTGCCACTGCCCCGGCCACCGCGCAGGTGCCTGAAGCTGCGTTTCTGGCGCGGTTGCCCTTGCATAAACGCGGGCCGCTGATCCGGCTGGAAGCGCAGGATCATTACCTGAATGTTGTCACGCAAAACGGGTCGGAACTGGTTTTAATGCGTATGGCCGATGCCGACGCGATGTTGCAGGGAATAGGCTTGCGGGTGCATCGGTCGCATTGGGTTGTGCCTGCCGAAATTCGGCAGGTGGTGCGGCAGCAGGGCAAGACAAGCCTGATTATGGTTGATGGTGCAAGCGTTCCGGTAAGCCGGTCACATCTTCCAGCCCTGCGTGCCGCCGGCGTCGTGCCGCGATAGCGGCTACACGCGATAGCGCAGTGTCGGTGTCACCAGCGCCGCAAACAGCACACCCGCTATGAACCCGCCAAGATGCGCTTCCCATGCCAGCAAGCCCGATAGCAGCACCCAAAGAACCACATTCAGCACCGCAAGGCCGAGAAGAGACATCCATAGCGGCCGCATGGGGCTTCCGAAATGTTGGCGGGCTTGCCATTCCCAGAATTTCCATGCGCCAATCAGGCCGAAAACTGCGCCTGATGCGCCAACCATGGGGGTTTGGGTGCTTGACAGAAGCGCGAAACCTGCAGCGCCGCCGATGACGCTGATGGCATAAAGCAGCAAGAACCCCTTTTGGCCAATGCGGGCCACCACGATACCGCCAAGCGCCAGAACCGCCACCATATTGCCCAGCAAATGCATAAGCCCGCCATGCAAAAACGCATGGCTGATAAACATGACTTCACGCTGCAACGGATACAGGGGGTTCCATCCCTGCAACAATCCGTTCCAGAACGCCCCATAGGCAATTGTCGTCATGCGCCATTCATTCGCGCTGCTGATGATCACGCCAAGCAAGGTCAGCAAGATTTCCGGCGCACATGTCACAGCCACCAGCACCAGCACGGCGGGGCTGTTGGTTCTGGTGGGGAAAGTTACGTTTCTGGGGGCCATAAGCGCCGCTTTGACATTGTCTTCTACCCGTTGCAAGCGGTCTGGGTCATTTTGGGGTTGCCCCGAAGGTTTTGCAATCAAACGCATGATTGTTCAAATTCCGCGGCGGCACAAGACCACCAGAACGGTTTTCCAGACAAGGCGCAGGTCCTGTGCGAAACTCAGCGTTGCGCCATAGGTGGCGTCAATGCGGGCACGTTGTTCAAAACTGGCGTCATTGCGTTCTGTCACCTGCCACAGCCCGGAAATACCCGGACGCAGCGCCAGATAGACAGGCAGCGTCGCGCCATACAGGGACCGTTGTTCCGGCAGCATTGGGCGGGGACCAAGCAAGCTCATATCACCGCGCAGCACGTTCAAAAGCTGGGGCAATTCGTCAAGGGAGGTTTGCCGCAGGATATGCCCGAATCTTGTGATCCGGGGGTCGTTGCGCAGTTTCTGCTTGTCGTTCCATTCCGCGCGCAAGGTGGCGTCGGCGGCCAGAATGTCGTTCAGGCGCTGTTCTGCATTGGCATGCATGGTGCGCAATTTCCAGATGCGGAACACCTTGCCATGCTGGCCAATACGCGTTTGCGCGAAAAACGGGCTGGACCCGCTGGCGGCAAGCAGGACCGCGCAGATGGCAATCACAGGAAGGGCGATCGGCAACAGCAGCACAACCAGCGCAATGTCCATCAGTCGCTTGCCACCATTGGCATACAGCCCCTTGGGCGCATCAGGGGCCAAGCGCGACTTATGCGGCTGCGCACGGGTGCCCGAAAGGGGAAGGTCTGATGAAGTGAAAGCCATAATACCTGTCCTGATCAACCTGACATTCCGACATGGCCTTGGCCCAATCCAAGGATTACCGAAGTCTTAACACATAAAAATTTATACAAGACTTAAAGGTTCTGACGACAGGAAATCTGCCGCGCAAGGACAGACCCGGCAGATTTTTCCGGGGTGGGGCCGTGCATTGTTCATGACCTATGGCTTGTTATGATGTAGTGATATGATTGTTGTCATTTTGCTGCGTAATCCGCCCGTGCATTTGGGGGGTGTGCCGCGATTTTGTCCAGATTGCGCCAGAATTGCTGCCCCTGCCGGTTTGCGAATCGAATCATGGGGGGGCGGGCGCAGTATTGCGGCGCAGTGCCATTACCTTGACTTGTTTCAGCTTGAATTTCGTCACATCCGGCTTGTAGACCAATATAAGTAGATTGCGATCAGCCCAGCGTATCGGCCACATGGACACATGACACATAGATTTAGTTCATATCTGGAACATTTTGGGCTGCATCAGCGCCCGTTTTCCCTGACGCCTGACCCGGAGTTTTTGTTCTGGTCAGACGCTGCGCGCGGGGCCTATGCGATGTTGCAATACGGGTTGGCCACACGCTCGCCCATAACCATGCTGACGGGTGAAATTGGCGCGGGCAAAACCGTTTTGCTGCAGCATTTCATCGAAGAAGCAGAAGACGACGATTCCCTGTCGATTGCGTTGGTCACCAACACCCGCCCCAACACGCGCGACATTTTGCAATGGCTGCTGCCAGAACTGACAAAATCTGACCTGAGCGAGGAAGGGAAGTTCCTGAAGGTTCAGGAATTTCTGATACAGGAATATAACGAAGGCCGCCGCGTGCTGCTGGTCATCGACGAAGCGCAAAACCTGTCGCCCGAAGCGCTGGAAGAATTGCGCATGTTGACCAATATCAATCTGGGCAAGGAAGAAGTGTTGCAGCTTTTCCTGATTGGCCAACCCGAACTGCGCGACCATGTGCGCCGCCCTGATCTGGTGCAATTCGCGCAGCGTGTCGCGGCAAACTATCATCTGCCGTATATGAAGCCCGAAACCGTGGCCTATTACATTGCCCATCGCCTGAAAATTGCGGGCGGGCGGTCCAGCGTGTTCAGCAAACAGGCCGCGATGCTGATCTTTGATGTTACCGGCGGTGTCCCGCGGCTGATCAACCAGCTTTGCGATATGTCACTGACATATGCATTTGCGCAAGAAGACCCGGTTGTAAAACGCGCCACCGTCCAGTCGGTGCTGGACGATGGCATTTTCTTCGCGCCGGTGCAGCGCGCCTGAGCGGCGCGTTACCAATGCCCGGTATTGCCCATGCTGGCCCAGGGTTCCTGCGGGGGCAGGGCATCACCTGCCTGCAACAGTTCGATTGACACATTGTCTGGCGACCGCACAAAGGCCATGTGGCCGTCGCGGGGCGGGCGGTTGATTGTGACACCAGCGGCCTGCAACGTCGCGCAGGTGGCGTAGATGTCGGCCACTTCATAGGCCAGATGGCCGAAATGGCGGCTGTCAGATGGCAGGCCGTCATCCCCATCCCAGTTATAGGTCAGTTCCACCGGGCATTCGGGCTGTCCGGGCGGGGCCAGAAAGACCAGCGTGAAGCGGCCCTTTTCGCTTTCGTGGCGGCGGGTTTCTTCCAGCCCCAGAAGTTTGAAAAACGCGATCGTGGCGTCAAGATCTTTGACGCGGACCATTGTGTGTAGATATTTCATGTTGCGCACTCCTATTATTGAACATGGTAACTGAATTTCCGCCCGGTTCAATGCCCTTGGGGGTTCCAGAATCAGCACGTTCCCGCCATTGTGCGCCGAATACACCACATCTTGCGGGGCGGGGGCATAGTGAAGCAGTATCTGGATGCGTTGCAGCATATTCTGGACCATGGTGTGCCATCCGATGATCGCACCGGAACCGGCACCTTGTCGGTGTTCGGGATGCAGATGCGCTATGATCTGGAAGGCGGGTTTCCGTTGGTGACAACCAAACGTGTGCACCTGAAATCCATCATCCATGAACTGCTGTGGTTCCTGTCAGGTGACACGAATATTCGCTACCTGCAGGAAAATGGCGTCAGTATCTGGGATGAATGGGCCGATGCGTCGGGTGATCTGGGGCCGGTTTACGGGCGTCAATGGCGGGATTTCGGCGGTGTTGACCAGATCGCGGAAATGGAACGCATGATCCGGCAAACCCCCGACAGCCGCCGCATGATTGTTTCGGCGTGGAATCCGCCCGATGTGCCGCATATGGCGCTGCCGCCGTGTCATACCTTGTGGCAGGTGCGGGTTCTGGCGGGCAAGCTGCATTTGCAACTGTATCAGCGGTCTGCTGATATGTTTCTGGGGGTGCCGTTCAACATTGCATCCTATGCGCTGCTGCAAATGATGCTGGCGCGTGTGGCGGGGCTGGGCCTGGGCAGTTTTGTCCACACGATGGGGGATGCGCATATCTATTCCAACCATATGGAGCAGGTGCGCACCCAACTTGCGCGCGACCCACGCCCCTTGCCGAAAATGAACATCCTGCGCACACCCGACAGTGTGTTTGATTTCCGCTATGATGATTTCCAGATCGATGGCTATGATCCCCATCCGGCGATCAAGGCCCCGGTGGCGGTGTAGCGCATGATCAGTCTGATTGTCGCACGCGCCCGCAACGGGGCCATCGGGCGGGGCAATACCATTCCATGGGACGCGCCCGAAGACCTGAAATTCTTTCAGCGCGAAACCTTGGGGGGTGCTGTCATCATGGGGCGCAACACATGGGACAGCCTGCCAAAGCGCCCCTTGCCCCGGCGGTTGAACATTGTTGTCACATCGCGCCCCTCTGCGGGGGGGGATGCACTGTTTGTGCCCTTGGAGCAGGCAGTAACGACCGCGCGGCAGGCGGGCTATTTTCGCATTTACGCCATCGGGGGGGCGGGCATTTATCGCGCGTTTCTGCCCTTGGCGGACCGTTTGCTGATTACGGATGTTGATATTGACGTGCCAGACGCCGATACATTTTTCCCGCCCGTTGCGCGCGATGACTGGACGATGACCGCCGAACTGGGCCTACGGATGGACGCACCAGCCTGCATTGTGCGCGAATTCCGGCGAAATGCTGCGCGCCAATCTTGAAGCAGGGGCGAAGGATGCATACCCTTTAGGTGTAAGAACAAGCCAAAAGGGCAGGATATGCATATTCAGGTCAATACGGATAACACAATCGAAGGGCGCGAGGACGTGACCCGCTTTGTCACGCAGGTGATCGAGTCCAAGCTCGGCGCAGTTTCCGGGTCCATCACCCGTGTCGAGGTGTATTTGCGCGATCAGAATGCTGCAAAAAGTGGCCCCGAGGACAAGCATTGCAAGGTAGAAGTCCGCCTTGAGGGGCGCCAACCGGTCACTGCCGAACATGCCGCCGACAATATTCAGTCTGCTGTGACCGGCGCGACCGACAAGATGCGCAATGTTCTGGACAGCGAACTCGGCAAACAGCGCGCGCGCCGTTGATTGGCTGGCGCGGTCTGCGACGCGGTTGTAGCATATGTGCAACATGTGCTGCCTGTGCGGGATGCCACGACATATAGTCATTCAAGGGGCGCAGGCGGCTATCTGCGCCCCTTGCTTTTGGCGCAGCGGTCCGAAACATAGTTAACCGCCCAAGGATTGCGCGCCTTTTGCCGCCAGCCTGCGCCATTTGCCGAAGCCGGTCGGGACATGGTTTATCAATCGTTGCAATGCGTCCTGCACTGGGGTAATATTTGAACCAGAAATTAACATAATCAGCATCAAACGCTGTAGATTGTCGATAAGGTCACCCGTTAGAGGTGGTCAATCGTGTGGGCATGGGCAAGTAATGGGCGGGTCATTTGACCGGCTTCGCATGTGTAACATCAGGGTGCTTGGCATCTCTGGGGGTGTTCGTGTGGGGTGTGCCCGAACAGGCAGGACAATGTTTAAAGATTATTGGTTTGGTGAACTGACCGGCGCTTTTTCCACGGGCGCAGCGCGTATGCGGCTGGCGGGGCTGTGCGTGATTGCCGCGCTGGGCGTGTCGGCCTGCGATGGGGGCTTTCTTGCCAGTCTGGACGGGTCCAGCCCCACTGAACTGGCCGAAGCGGTCACAGAATTTCGGGTTGTGCCCGCATCGCGCGCGTTGATCAGCGTGCCTAACGCCCTGATTGTGCTGGAGCGAGAGCTTGATGGTGCGTTGGAACAGCGTATCACGTTGCCAAATGCAACCAGCCTGCAAGGCGAAAACACCATCATCCTGCGCGCCCAGACCGGGCTTACCGCCAGCCGGTCGCGCCTGGTGCTGGAAGATGTGCTGCGCCAGTTCGGGGGCGCGCCTGCGCCTTTTGATGCCGTGACCGACAGTGGCTTGACCGCAGTTTCAGACCAGTATGGCGATATTACATATACCACGCGCGCGCCGGGTGGAGATGTGACATGTGTTCTGGCCTTCCGGCGCACCCAGATCGGGGCGCGCGCGCTGCCGCGCGGCGCGTCCGCGCTTGATATCATGCTTAGGAATTGTATTTCCGGCCCGACCGAACGCGCCCTTGCCCCGATAGGGCCGGGGGCGTTTGGTCTGGCCTCTCCTGTTTTTTAATAGCTATAACAGAAGGCATTTTTTAATGAGTATGTTGATAGCCAACAGGCGTCTGCGACCCGCTGAGGTGTTCTTGGCCTTAATGTGGGCCGCAGTTGTCGTTCCGCTGGCATTTCTGGCCAGCATTCCGACATCTACGGCTGTGCAAGGCGCGTTGGGGCTGTTTGCGGTGCTGATTGTGGCCGCGCTGAAACCGTTTACGATGAAATCCATCGTGGCGCGCTTCGCGCTTCTGGCCATCGCCAGCGCGATTGTCATGCGCTACTGGACATGGCGCTTGATGGAAACGCTGCCCGCTGCGGCCAATCCGCTGGAATATGCAATTGCGGTGTCGCTGTTTGTGGTCGAAACCTACGCGATTTGGGTTTTCTTCGTCAGTTCCTTTGTGACAGCCGATCCCATTGACCGCACCTTGCCCCCTAAGGTTGCCGCCCAAAGCCTGCCGACTGTCGATATTCTGGTTCCCAGCTACAACGAACCCACCGACATGTTGGCCGTCACCTTGTCGGCGGCCAAGAACATGCATTATCCCGCCAATAAACGCACTGTTGTTTTGTGCGACGATGGCGGCACAGATGAACGGTGCAACCACGAAAACCCCGAAATTGCCCGCAAGGCCCGTGCGCGCCGCAAGGAATTGCAGGCCCTGTGCGTGGAATTGGGCATTGTCTATTCCACGCGTGCGCGCAATGAACACGCCAAGGCGGGCAACATGTCCGCCGCGCTGGAACGTCTGGACGGCGAATTGGTGGTCGTATTTGACGCCGACCATGTGCCCAGCCGCGATTTTCTGGCGCGCACTGTCGGGTATTTTGTGGTCGACCCGAAATTGTTTCTGGTGCAGACCCCGCATTTCTTTTTGAACCCGGACCCGATTGACCGCAACCTTGGGTTGCGCGATGATTGCCCGCCCGAAAACGAGATGTTTTATCATCAGGGGCACCGCGGCCTTGACCGCTGGGGGGGCGCGTTTTTTTGCGGATCTGCATCGGTGCTGCGGCGCGCCGCGCTGGATGATGTGGGCGGGTTTGCGGGCGAAACCATTACCGAAGATGCGGAAACCGCGCTGGAAATTCACAGCCGTGGCTGGAAAAGTCTGTATGTCGATCATGCGATGATTGCCGGGCTGCAACCTGAAACATTTGTGACCTTCATCGAACAGCGCGGGCGCTGGGCGGCGGGTATGATGCAGCTTTTGATGTTGAAAAACCCGTTGCGCCGCAAGGGGATGAGCCTGAGCCAGCGGCTGTGTTACCTGAATTCCATGACCTTCTGGTTGTTTCCGTTGGTGCGGATGGTCTTTATTCTGGCACCGCTGGCCTATCTGTTTTTCGGGCTGCATATCTTCGTGGCCACGATTGAAGAAGTGCTTGTCTATATGGGCGCGTATATGGCCATCAGTTTCATGGTGCAGAATGCGCTTTATGCGCGGGTGCGCTGGCCGCTGATTTCAGAATTGTATGAAACCGCGCAGGCGCCCTATTTGTCGGGCGTGGTCATCAAGACCATTTTCAAGCCACGCGGCGCGAAGTTCAATGTGACGGCCAAAGATGAAGTGCTGATCGAGGACTATATCTCGCCCCTATACAAGCCGTTGCTGATTGTCTGGGTTCTGGCGCTGATGGGGGTTCTGGCGGCGGGTATTCGCTGGTTCATGTTCCCCGGCGACCAAACCATTCTGTCCATCGTCGGGGGCTGGGCCATTTTCAATTTTCTGATTGTCAGCGCATCGCTGCGCGCCATTGCCGAACGCCAGCAACGCCGCGGCGTGCCGCGTGTGGATATGAATGTGCCTGCTGTTGCCGCGATCGGACGCAATGACACTTACAGCTTTACGGGTGCCACGGTTCTGGATTCCTCGACCAGTGGCGCGCGGCTGTTGCTGCGTCCGGGGCCTGATACGGACATGGCCGAGTTTTCCGCGCTGGAGAAGGGATATATCTTTTACTTCACCCCGGAATTTCCCAAATCACCGCATCTGGAAAATGCCATTCGCGTGCAGGTTCAGAATGTCCAGCGCACCAATAGCGGGGTGATTGTCGGCGTGCGCTATGATCCTGAACAGCCTATGGTTGTGCGCGAAACCATCGCCCATTTGATCTTCGGGGATTCTGCCGTCTGGGAAGCCATCCGCGAAAGCAGGAACAAACCCAAGGGGCTGTTGTCGGGCTTCGGGTATGTGGTGTATCTGGCGTTTAGCGGTGTGTATCACACTATGGTCGCACTGGCCGGGGAACCCGCCCGCCGCAAACGCGCTGAAGAACGCGACCGTGCTGAAGTCGGCGTGACCCAAGCGCCTGCGCATATTCTGGCATTTGGCGAAGCGTTCGATCCCGTGGTGGTCAACCCGGACATGCCGCGCCCCTATTCGCCTGCCGCGCACCGCCAGATGTTGCATCAGATGGCGGCCACCCCAATGCCCGTAGGCCAGCCATTCCCCAACCCGGAGGGGCCAAGATGACCGCGCGCGCCAGCATGCGCGCGGTCTATGGTGCCCTCGCCACCGCGCTGTTCCTGTCGGTCATGGCCGGGGGGGCGGGTCTGCAGGCCCAGACATCGGGCGGGGGGCTTATCCTGTTGCCCGAGGATGACGGCCTTTCGGGCGGTGCAGAAAGCGTGGCAGGCACACGCGGGCCAGATGACGACCGGTTCGATCCGGCGCGGCGCGGGTTGGACAATGTTGCGCAAACTGGTGCACAGGGCTGGGTGTCGCCGTTGCGGTTGACTGATCTGCTGGTGCCCATGAACGGCACGGCGGCGCGCATCAGCGGGGAACGCCAGATTGTAGCGTTTGATCTTTATGTCAGTACGCCGTCATCGCACCGGCAATTGCAGCTGTTCACGCAATCCAGCATCGACCTGTTGCCAGAGCGGTCCTCGATGCGGGTCATGCTGAACGGGCAGGATATTGGTGTTGTCGGTCTGGGAAATTTCGAAGGGTTCGAGGGGGGGCGCGTTGATATCCCCGAGGGCGTTTTGTCGGTTGGGCGCAATCTTGTGCAAATCGAATTTCGGCAGGGGCATCGCATCTTCTGCGGGCCGGAAGCGTCTTTCGGGTTATGGACCGATATTGACCTTGCGCGCTCCGGCCTGCTTGTGCGCGAGACGCAAAACGGGATTGATGCTGACGATTTCATGATGGCCTTTGCCGCGCAGGCCGCCAGTGGCGACCCTGTTGAAATGCGCGGGCTGGACCGGCTGGGCCCGCAAGCCGCGGAATGGCGCCAGCACCTGATGCGCAGTTTCAACCAGACATTCCTGGGCAGTCCCGTCGCCTTCCGGTTCAGCGATTACTGGACCGTGGAACAGCATGATCGCGCACTTGCACGCATTACAATTCTGGCTGCACCCAGTGGGCGTGTCAGCTATGAAATAGGCGGCGATGGTGCCTATGTGATGGTGCTGGAAGTTGGCCCTGATACGCGGCCGCAAAATGTGCTGACCGCCATTGCGCAACTGGCCCCGCAACCCATGGCCAGCCGTGCCCCCTTGATTGCCCCCGAACAGGATGTGCCATTATCGGCGTTCGGCGTGCAAACAGAAAGCTTTTCGCAGCGTTATGCGCGGCGCGACTACCCGTTTCGCCTGCCGGATGACTGGCTGGTTCTGACAGCCGCGAAGGCACGTTTGAATTTTGACTACATCTATGCCGAGGGCCTGCCGAGGGAGTCGATGCTGTTGATCAGCGTCAATGGCGAGGCTATTCGCCTGTTGCCCCTGCGCGACGAAGGTGGCCAGTTGATTTCGAAATTTCCGATCGACTTTGAAGCGCGGCTTCTGCAACCTGGCAGTAACCGGATGACATTTGAACTTATGGTTCCTGGGGACCCGCCTGATTTGCCCTGTCCTGTGGTGGAACGCCCGTTCCTGCAGATTAGCGACACCTCGACCCTGAATGTGCCCTATAGCCCGTCGATGGCAATTCCGGATATGGACCTTGCCTTCGGGGCGCTGACGCCCGACAGCATCCGCCGCAACGAGATGACTGCGCGCGCCTTCAGTGACGCCGATATCCTGACGTTGTCGGCCGCGCTGGCACGGTCACACGCCGATATGCGCCCCGCCACGCTGCATCTTATTTCGGTTGACGATCTTGGGTCAGTGCCTGCGGGCAATCACCGGGCAGACCGGCGCTTGCTGGAAGATATTGTTCTGACAGTTCCAGAATTGCCCGGTGCGTCGGGTGATGCGATGGCCGGTGCCACAGATGACCCGTTTCAACGCCGCCGCCAGCAAGACAGCGGGCTAAGTGCGGGCTTTGGTCAGGCATTCAGCACCGCATGGGACAGGGTGTCTGACAGTCTGGCATGGGTGAAGGATCGCATATTCCCCAGTTCCGGCGAGCAACTTAACCAATGGCTGGCCAACCGGCGCGGTCAGGCCGTGCTGTTCCATCTGGACCCGGCGCGGCCAGATGAAATCTGGATGCTGCGCAGTCCCGACAGTGACATAAACGCAATCGCCCATGCTTTTGCCGCAGCGCGCGTCAGTGGCGCGGGGCCGCGCGGGCAGGTGTCGATACTGGGGCATCAGGGCGCGTGGCAAAACTGGATTGCGCCCGACCGCCGCCCGCTGCTGCTGGAACCATGGTCGCTGCGGAACTTTCGCTATGCGATGGGCAATTTTGTGTCGGCGCGGCCCATCTTCTTTACCCTGATGATCATTTTCCTTGCGCTGCTTTCGGCCGTAATTGCGCTGCGTCTGGTCATTTCAACAAGAGACACGAAGTCATGAACAGAAGAACACTGATTGCCGGGCTTGGCGTGTTTGCGGCTGCTGCGGGTGGCATGCCTGCCATGACCTTCGGGGCGGTTGATCTTGCGGTTTCCGCAAGGCCGGTCTGGGACAGTTGGAAAGCGGCGTTTCTGGGCAGTGACGGGCGTGTGATCGATGGGTTGCAGCGCGATGCGAGCCATTCCGAAGGGCAGGGCTACGGCATGCTTCTGGCGACTGTTTTTGACGATGCGGCCAGTTTCCAGTCCATGTATCAATGGACAGAACGCCATCTGGCCATCCGGCCCGACCCGCTTTTGGCATGGCGCTGGCTGCCGGGGCAGGCCAATCCGGTGCCCGACCGCAACAATGCGTCCGACGGGGACCTGTTTTATGCTTGGGCGCTGATGCGCGCGGCAACGAAGTTTGGCAATCGCGCTTATTTGCTGCGCGCCCAACAGATTGCGCAGGCGCTTGGGGAAACCTGTGTCGTCGCTCTGCCCGGATCGACCGACCAGACCGTGTTCCTGCCTGCCAGTTTCGGTTTCGTGCATGACACGCATATGACGATAAACCCGTCCTATTACATGCCACTGGCCATGCGCGAACTGGCGGCCGCCACTGGCGTGAGCCGATTGGCCATTTGCGCCCAGCATGGCGAGGCCCTGTTGAACCGGATCGCAGCTGAAGGGTTGGTGCCGGATTGGGTGGACATTCGCGCAGGTTCCGTCAGCGGGGCGCAATCATTGTCGTCCAACGCGGGCTATGAGGCGATGCGCGTGCCGCTGTTCATGATCTGGTCGCGCGTGCCGCAACACGCAGCTGTCCAGCGCATGGTTGCGGTCTATGAACGCACGGTGCAGCCTGGTGTCGGGGTGCCCACTGTGATTGAACCGCTGTCTGGTGTGGTGCTGGAAACCAGCGGCGACATGGGCTACCAGGCGCTGGCGGGGTTGACCATGTGTTCGGCGCAGAACCGGCTTGGCGCGGCCATCCCGCCATTTACCCCGAACCAGCCCTATTACCCTGCCACATTGCAGTTATTTGCAATGATCGCCGCAAATGAAACCCTACCGGAATGTGTGCCGCTATGACCAGTATCCCGAAAAAATTTCGTCCCCTGGCGCTTGCAGGAGTGTTGTTTGCGGCCTCGGCCACCGGGCTGATCGCACAAACCGCCAGTTATGATGATTTGCGCGCCTTGCGGTATTATTTGACGCAGAATGACGCCCCCGCCGCACAGGCCGAATTGCGCCGCCTGCGCGGGGCGTTTCCGGATTGGCGCCCGCCAACAGACCTGAATGATCTGCTTGCGGCCCCGCCCACCCAGTCGGGCGTGGATGAGGCCGAAATCTGGCGGCGCATCGAGGCACGGGATTATGCCGCAGCGCGCCGCCTGATCGATGATGGCCGCACCCGTGTTTCGGGCTGGACGCCGCCTGCGGATATGCTGCGCGTTCTGGAAATGAACGAGGCCCAAAGCAGTTTCGACGCTGCCGTGAGCAGCCGCGATGCGGGTCAGGCCATTGCCGTGGCGCGCCGTTCCCCCCAGATCATGACCTGCGAGCGTATTAACAATGCATGGCTTCTGGCCGATATGTATGTTCTGGCAGGGCAGGTGCCCGCGGCGCTGACGACCTATCGCAATTCCGTGCAGTCCTGCACCAGCTTCAGTCAGATGCAACCTACCTTGCAAAAGGCCAGCGCAGTGGCGTCGCCTGCGCAATTGCGCGAATTGTTCGCATCTGCGCGCGCGGCCAATAGCGGGGCGTCTGCGCAGCTGGATACGCTTTATGCGGAACTGACCGGTGGCGGCACTGTGCAACAGGCCGCAACCCCCGTGCCCGCTGCGCAACCGCAGACCGCGCCCGCGCCCGCCCCCGCACCACAACCCGCGCCCATGCCGCAGGCCAGTGCTGCGCCGACCAACCTGCCGTTGCAGGGCGACCCGCGCTTGGCAGAAGTGCGCCGCCTGAAAGAGCAGGAACAATTCGCGCGCTGCCTTGCATCCTCAGCCGCGCCAAGGTCGCTGGATCTGCTATATGAGCGTTCATGGTGCGCCTACAGCCATGACCGCCCCACCGAAGCACTTTTCGGGTTTCAACAAGCCGCGCGGGCAGGCGACAGGCTGGGGCCGAATGTGGGCCGCGATGCGACTTTCGGCATGGCGCTGTCCTATTTGTCGATGAATATGACCGAACAGGGGGCGCAGGTGGCGTCTCAGGTCAATCTGGACCCCACACAGCGCCGGGAGATTGAAAGCATTGTTCTGGACCAGCGCGGGGTTCGGGCCTACCGTTTGGGGGATTACGGCCACGCAATCGGGTATTTCAACGCCTTGGAGCAGGTGAATGGTGGTTTGCGCCGTGATCTGGCGATGCTGCGGGCCTATGCCTATTTGAATTCCGGCCAAAGAAGTGCGGCCCTTGAGCAGTTTGAACGGCTGCATTCGCAATTGGCGACGGCTGAAACCCGTCAGGGGTTGAATGCCTCTCGCGGTCCATAACCGCGGGGGGCGGGCGCGCGCAGTGTCGATGCCGGCCCATACTTGGCGCGCGCATGACCCATTGAACGGCGCTGTCGCTGTGTTGGGCAGCGGCTGCGTCGTGTGGTCCCTTTAACGTGTTCTGCAAAAGCGGAAACCAGTTTTGCGCAAGACGCTACACAACCACCCAAGTTGCGCGGCGCTACATGGCGCGCATACCCACACAGGTTCTGTATAGCGCGCAAGGCATTCTGCCCACGGAACATGCCGCGTTGCGGCTGATGGTAGCGATATGGTCCCGCGCGACAAGCCTGTGTTGCGCAACGCGTCTTTTGGATTGCGTGCCGTGCCAGTCACTGTTTCCCGAAGGGGGGGAAGCCCCCCCGCCGGGACTATCATCATGACCCGTCACACAGGGTCTATGCGTTTGACGCCACGGCCTTAAGCTGTGGCTTGCCGCCGCCCGGGCCTGAATGGGTGTCCATGAATTCCATGACCAGCGGTCTGATGTTGTTGCGCCATGATTTGCCCGCGAAGATGCCGTAATGCCCGGCGCCGGGTTCCAGATGGCTGGCTTTCAGGTCATCCGTCAGCCCTGTCAGCAGGCCCAAAGCGGCAAGGCATTGGCCGGGCGCGCTGATGTCGTCCTTCTCGCCCTCGACGATCTTGACGGCCACATTGGTAATCTTGCCGATATCGACCTTGTGCCCGTCGACGACGAAGGCATTGCGCGCAATTTCGCGGTCTTTGAAAATCCGTTCCACAGTGGAAAGGTAGAATTCCGCAGTCATGTCCATCACGGCCAGATATTCATCGTAAAAGCGGTTGTGTTTGTCGCTTTCGCCATCTTCCCCGCGTGCGGCGGCGGAAATCTTGTCAGCGAAGGCATTGGCGTGGCGTTCCAGATTCATGGAAATGAACCCGCCCAGTTGCAACAGCCCCGGATAGACCAGCCGCCCCACGCCGCTGTATTTGAACCCCACCCGCTGGATGGCCAGGTGTTCCAACTGTCCCATGGTCACACTGCGCCCGAAATCGGTAACTTCCGTGGGGGCCGCATCAGGGTCCACCGGCCCGCCCGTCAGGGTCAGGGTGCGCGGTTGCGCGGCCGGGTCCAGTTCGGCCAGATAGGCAGTTGCGGCCAGCGCCAGCGGCACCGGCTGGCAAATGGCCAGAACATGTGTGTCTGGCCCCATATGGCGCATGAAATCCACCAGATACAGTGTGTAGTCTTCAATGTCGAATTTGCCTTCGGACACGGGAATATCGCGGGCATTGTGCCAGTCGGTGACCCAGACTTCGCAATCCGGCAGCAGACTGCCAACGGTAGATCGCAGCAAGGTCGCGTAATGCCCGGACATGGGGGCCACCAGCAGCACGCGGCGGGGTTTTTCGGGGCGGTCATGCACCTTGAAGCGCAGCAAGTCCCCAAAGGGACGCGCAACCTCGACAACTTCTTCGACAACATGATCGCGGCCATCTTCGCCCACCACGGACCGGATGCCCCAGTCAGGTTTGATAACCATGCGCGCGAAGCTGCGTTCTGTCACACGGCCCCATGCGGACAGCGCCTTGAACATGGGGTTTGGAACCATGCCCCAGATCGGGTATGATGCAAAAGCGCGCGCCGATGCGCCCATCCACTCATTCGTGTTTCGGATGGTTTCCATCATATCATAGGTTGCCATGCCCTTCATACCAGTCCCTTTCAAGCTGCCCGGTTTTCCCGTGGCGATTCGAGTATACGCGACTTTACTTAACCATCAGCTACTTTATGCTGCACATGCGAAGGATAGGGGGGAAATCTTTCCATGACAACTTCTGAATATGATGACGACAAAAAAGCCGAACGTATGAAGGCAAATATGGCACGCATCGAGGAGTTGACTGCGCGCCTGACCACGGCCCTTGCGCACCGTGAACACCCGCGCAGCAGCCTGCAAGCACCGGATTCTGACATATTTGTTCAGGCGACAGCGGCATTCTGGACCGAAATGGTCAAGAACCCGTCAAAAATTCTGGAAAAACAGCTGGATTATTGGGGCAAGTCGCTGAAACATGTGGTCGAGGTTCAGGAAGCCTTGCGGTCGGGCAAGTTTCAGGCCCCCGAAGACCACACACCCGACGACCGCCGGTTTGCCAACCCGCTTTGGAAAACCCACCCGTATTTCAATTACATCAAGCAGCAATACCTGACGGCCAGTGAGGCGGTGCAGGACACTGTCATGGCGCTGGACACGATAACCCCGCGCGAGAAGAAACGCCTGCAATATTTCACGCAGCAGATCGTCGACATGATGGCGCCCACAAATTTTCTGGCCACCAACCCCGACGCGTTGATGAAGGCCGTAGAGACCGAGGGCGAAAGCCTGATCCGGGGATTGGAGAACCTTGTTAATGACATAGAGGCCGGCGGTGGTGAATTGCTGGTAAGCCTGGCCGACAAGGAAGCGTTCAAGGTTGGCGAAAATCTGGCAACAACCCCCGGCAAGGTGGTGTTCCGCAACCGCATGTTCGAATTGATTCAGTATGCCCCCACCACCGAACAGGTATACCGCACCCCTGTGGTGATTTTCCCGCCATGGATCAACAAGTTCTATATCATGGACCTGAAGCCGCAGAACAGTCTGATAAAGTGGATTGTGGATCAGGGCTACACATTGTTTGTCGTGTCTTGGGTAAACCCTGATGCCAGCTATGCTGATGTGGGCATGGATGCCTATGTCGAGGAAGGCTACCTTGAGGCCATCCGTGTGGCCAGGGAAATCACCGGCGAGGCGCAGGTCAATGCGGTTGGGTATTGCATCGCGGGCACCACGCTGTCGCTGGTTCTGGCATTGATGAGCAAACGCAAGGACAAATCCGTGCGCTCGGCCACGTTCTTTACCACGCTTACGGATTTTTCCGACCAAGGCGAGGTTGGCGTTTTTCTGGAGGATGATTTTGTCGACGGGATCGAGGCAGAATGCACTGAAAGCGGCTATCTGGACAGTTTTTTCATGTCGCGGACATTTTCGTTCCTGCGATCAAATGACCTGATCTATGCGCCCGCGATCCGCAGCTACATGATGGGCGAAGCGCCGCCTGCGTTTGATCTGCTTTACTGGAATGGTGACGGGACCAATCTACCGGGGAAAATGTGTGTCGAATATTTGCGCGGGCTATGCCAGCAGGACCGCTTTGCCGCCGACAGTTTTCGCATTTGCGGCGAGGATGTCAGCATCAAGGATGTCAAACACCCGCTATGTGCGATTGCCTGTGAAACCGACCATATCGCGGCATGGCGTTCCAGCTTTCGCGGAGTTTCCCGGATGGGCAGCCGGGACAAGACGTTCTTCCTGTCGCAATCAGGCCATATTGCGGGCATCATAAACCCGCCAACCAAAAAGAAATATGGCCATTACACCGGGGCCGCCCCCGATGGCAGCCCCGATGAGTGGAAAGCAGCCGCCGAGTTCAATGAGGGGTCGTGGTGGCCACGCTGGGATAATTGGCTGTCGCGCCGGTCTGGCGCAAAAATGGTGGCCCGCATTCCGGGTGATTCGTCCTTTCCTGCGTTGTGTGATGCGCCGGGGACATATGTTGTCAGTTCAAAAAATGACGATATGTCATAGAGTTGGTGTATTTCTCCGAAAAAATGCTGCGGTGCAGAAAGAATTATCTTGAAATGCTGCGCTGCAGCGCGCATATTGTTTCCAGACGCAGCGAAAGGGTGATCCTGAAACTGCAACCCAGATAAAACCAGGAGAGAGATTATGACCAAGACCGTTGATTACACCAAAATGATGAAAGACATGATGGGCGCATTCCCCATGGACACCACCGCCATGCAAGACGCGTTCAAATCGCAAGCCGCGCTGGCCGAGAAGATGAGCAAGGTTGCGCTGGAAGCTGCTGAAAAGTCCACCGAAGTGTCGACCAAGTGGACAAAAAGCACGCTGGCCAAAGTTGGCGATGTGTCCACCATCAAGGAAGATCCCGCAGATTATTCCAAAGCCATGACCGATTTCGCATCGGCACAGGCTGAAATGGCTGCTGAGCATGTCGCCGCTTTCGCTGAAATTGCGAAGAAAGTGCAAATGGACACAGTTGAATTGCTGATGGCCGCTGGCAAGGACATGCAGGAAGAGACCGCTGCGGCCGTGAAGAAAGCGACTGACACCGCGACCAAAGCTGCAAAAACCGCTGGCGCGAAATAAGCATCAGATCTGACTGCGAAGCGCATCGATGTCCTCCCCATCTGATGCCTTCAAAAAGGGCGAGCGTCATGCTCGCCCTTTTCTTTTGCAATTCGCTCGCCTAGTGTTGCTGCAATGCAAAACCCCAGGGAGGGACGCTCGTGGCCCAAGATGACAAACCGCTTTTGATCAAGCGCTACGCCAGCCGCCGGTTATACAACACCGAAACCAGTGATTATGTCACCTTGGAAGATATCGCCGGTTTCATTCGTGCCGGGCGTGAAGTGCAGATTGTGGACCTGAAATCAGGCGATGACCTGACGCGCCAGTATTTGTTGCAGATTGTGGCCGAACACGAAAGCCGCGGTGAAAATGTGCTGCCTTTGGATGTGCTGACCGACCTTGTGCGCAGCTACACCACCCAGGCGCAAAGTGTGGTGCCCCAATTTCTGGCCATGTCCTTTGAAATGCTGCGCGACGGGCAGTCGCATATTGTGGAGAATATGACGCGCGCCAATCCCATGGCGGCCATGCCGGGATTTGAAGAAATGCAGCGCCAGCAACAAGCCTTCATGAAAACAATGATGTCAGGCTGGCCCCCTGTGACTGGTACCACTGACCCCGAAGGTCAAAAATCCCCGTCAGATGAATTGTCCGACATCAAGCGCCAGCTGGCAGAATTGCAAAGCAAGCTGTCGGGGCTGGACAAGTAATCACCACCCCAGACGGTCCCGCAGCGCAAACCACGTCATCGCCAAGGCCAGAAGCGGGCTGCGCAGTGCGGGCCCGCCGGGGAACTGTGGCAGGTTCAGTGCCGCCATCAGATCGAATTGTTCGGCCTGTCCTGCGATGGTGTCTGCCATGATGCGCCCCGCCAGGGTGGCCATGCCGACACCCGCCCCTGAATAGCCAGACGCCGACAGGATATTTGGCGCGATACGCGCAAAATGCGGCATGCGGTTGACCGTGATTGCCAGCGTCCCGCCCCATGCATAGTCTATGCGCGTGTCGTGCAATTGCGCAAAGACCTGCAGCATGGGTTTGCGCACGGTTTTCAGAATGTCGGGAAAGCGGTAGCCGTAGCTTTCGCCCCCGCCGAATAACAGCCGCCCGTCCCGTGACATGCGGAAATAGTTGATGACGAATTTGCTGTCAGCTACCGCCACATCTTGCGTCAGCACAGTGCCTTGGGGCAGGGGGGCAGTTGCCACAATGAAATTATTGATGGGCATGACCCGTGCTGCGACCTGCGGGGCCCACCCCCCCAGATAGCCGTTTGCGGCCAGTATAAGGTATTTTGCGTGCACATGCCCGCTGCGGGTTCTGGCGCGAACCTGTGCGCCTTGTTCAATATCCTCGACAAGCGTGTTTTCGAAGATCTGCGCGCCCGCTGCCTGCGCCGCGCGCGCCAGTCCCAGCGCATAGGCCAGCGGGTGGATATGGCCCGCGCCCATGTCCAGCGTTCCGCCCTGATAGGCGTCTGAACGGATAATGGCCTGTATGTCGGCGCGGTTCAGCGGCTTGACCTGATCATAGCCATAGTCCCGCGCCAGCTTTTCGGCATAGGCATGGGAATGGGGCACATCGCGCGCCTGCCAGTCCGCGTGAATGACCCCGGGTCGAAAGCGGGTGCCCATGTCATGGGTCGCAATCAGCTGCTTGACAAGGGCCTTCGCGTCCTCGCCGATCTGCCACAGTTTGCGCGCGTCATCGCGCCCTACCATGCGTTCGATGGCGTCCTGTTCAATGCGCTGGCCCGAACTGACCTGACCGCCATTGCGCCCGGATGCGCCAAACCCTGCGCGGTGCGCTTCCAGCACTGCAACGCGGTAGCCCCGCTGCGCCAGATGCAACGCGGCCGACAGGCCGGTATAGCCCGCCCCCACAATGCACACATCCACCTTCACCGCGCCCGCCAGCGGCGGCATGGGGGGCAGCATGTCGGTTGATGCTGCGTAATAGCTGGGCGGGTAGGCGCCCGCCGCGTCATTGGCAAACAGCAGGTTCATACGTTCAACAGCAGATGTTCGCGTTCCCACGGGCTGATGACCTGCAAAAACTCGTTATATTCGTCGCGTTTGACGGCGCTGTATATCCGGCAAAACTCTGGTCCCAGGATTGTGTGCAGCTTCTGGGCATTGTCGAACATGTCAAGCGCGGCGCCCAGGGTCATGGGCAGTTCATTGTCGTCCATATAGGCGTTGGTCGTGCATTGCGCGCGCGGGTGTTGCTGTTCCTTCAGGCCCAGATACCCACATGCGAGAGAGGCCGCGATACCCAGATAGGGGTTGCAATCCATCCCCGCCAAGCGGTTTTCCACCCGCCGCGAGGACGGCGAGGATATGGGAACACGCAATCCCGTGGTGCGGTTGTCATAGCCCCATTCCAGGTTGATCGGGGCCGCGAAATCAGGCACATAGCGGCGATAGCTGTTCACATAGGGCGCAATCAGCGCCACCGCCGACGGCAGATGACGTTGCAGGCCCCCGATGAAATGCATGAACATTTCCGTGCTTTCGCCGTCTTGCGTGGAAAACAGGTTCTGGCCGGTTGCAACATCGATCACCGAATGATGAATATGCATGGCGCTTCCCGGCTCCCCTTCGATGGGTTTGGCCATGAAGGTGGCGAACATGTCGTGGCGCAAGGCGGCTTCGCGGATCATGCGTTTGAAAAAGAACACCTGATCGGCCAGTTGGATCGGGTCGCCATGGGCCAGGTTAATCTCAACCTGTCCGGCGCCACCTTCTTGCAAGATGCCGTCAATTTCCAGCCCCATGGCTTCGGCAAAATCATAGATGTCATCGATCACCTTGCCGTATTCGTCCACCGCTGACATGGAATACGCCTGCCGCGCTGCCGCGCGCCGCCCGGTGCGGCCCATGGGCGGGATGATGGGCATATTGGGGTCGGTGTTGCGCGCGACAAAGAAGAATTCCAGTTCCGGCGCGATAACAGGTTGCCAGCCTTCAGCGCGATACAGGTTCAGAACATGTTTCAGCACATTGCGCGGCGCAGTGGGGATGGGGGTGCCGTTGGCATCTTCTGCGTCATGGATGATCTGCAAGGTCCAGTCGGCGGTCCAGGGCGCGGCGGTCGCGGTCGAAAAATCAGGGCGCATGATCATGTCGGGTTCCAGATCCGCGCCGTCGCGGAATTCTGCCCAGCCGCCGGTGATTGTCTGCAAAAAGATGGATGTGGGCAGGTAATATGTCGTTGCGCCGTCAAACTTGAATGCGGGCATGGCCTTGCCGCGGGCCACGCCCGCCATATCGGCAATGATGCATTCCACCTCGTCCAGCCTGCGCCCGCTAAGATAGTCGCGTGCGGTTTGGGGGATCTGCTCTCTCCATTCGGCCATTGGCCCTCCTACAGGGGGTTCACGCGCAAGATGCGCTGCTGCGTTTTCTGTCGTGATGTTGAAAAAGTGCTACAATCTGGTCGGCAATAATATTGGAATCGCGCGGGCCCCCTTGCGCGGTGCGGGCCTGTTCCAGCAAGGGTTCAGGCACAACACCCTTGCCGCGCGTGTCAATCAGCCCCTGAATGAACCTGTCGGAAAATTCCGGATGGGCCTGCACCGAATACCCCAGATCGCTATAGGACAGCCCGGCATAGCGGCAGAATTCATTGCTGGCGATGATGCGCGCCCCATGCGGCGGGGTCAGCACCTGATCCTGATGCCATGCGTTCAGGGTCAGGGTTTTGCCTTCAAAATCATACGTCTGTGCACCAACGGCCCAGCCACCCTGATATTTCCCGACCTGACCACCAAGCGCCTGCGCCATGATCTGATGGCCAAAGCAGATACCGGCAACAGGCAGTTCTGCGGCAAAGGCATCGCGGATGAATTGTTCCAGCGGCGCAATGAAGGGATGGTGTTCATACACACCATGGCGTGACCCGGTAATCAACCATCCATCGGCTTCATGGACAGATGCGGGAAAATCCAGTCCTTCGACATGCCATGTCTGAAAAGTGAAATCGCCGCTTGAAAGCAGTCTTTCGAACATGGCAGGGTAATCCCCCAGTTCACTGCGCAATATTTCCGGGGATTGCCCGGTTTGAAGGATACCGATTTTCATTGTTGCGGACTTTCGGAATTTGGCCAAGGCTAGCAGTGTTGCACTGCGCGGGCAAGGATGCGGTCAGACAGTTTCCAGATACAGGTCCAGAACTTTCTGTGGCTCCAGACCTTGAAGCGCGGCCATTTCCTGACGTTTTGTGCGGATCATATTGTCCAGCAACATCGGGTCAAAGATACGGCGCATCGTGGCGGAGTCTTCAAATGACGCCAGCGCGTCGGACCATGTGGCGGGAATTTGCGGCAGGTCCTGCGCATAGGCATCGCCCTTGATGGGGGCAGGGGGGGCAAGCGCGTCTTCCAACCCCAAGGCCATGCCGCCCAGCACTGCCGCCATCACCAGATAGGGGTTCACATCGCCGCCCGCAACGCGGTGTTCCAGCCTGCGCGCGCGCGGCGCGCCCAAGGGAACGCGCACGGACGCCGTGCGGTTTTCATAGCCCCATGAAATGGCAGTGGGTGCATGCGCGCCGGGCACAAGGCGGTCATAGCTGTTGGCATGGGGCGCGAAGATCAGCGTAGCATCTGCCATGCTGGCCAGTGTGCCGGCAATGGCATGGTGCAGCGCCGCGCTGCCCTCGCGCCCGCCATTGTCAAATATGTTGGCCCCGTCGCGGTCCAGCAAGGATGCATGCAAATGCATCCCGCTTCCCGACGCGCCCGCATAGGGTTTGGCCATGAAGCTGGCGGCCATGCCGTGCTGGCGGGCCAGTCTGCGCACCAGCAGCTTGAACAGCCATGTGTCATCAGCCATTTTGAGGGGGTCGGACCCATGGTTCAGGTTGATTTCAAACTGGCCCGGCCCTGCCTCGGATGTGGCGGTGTCGGCGTCAATGCCCATCGCCTCGCAACCGTCATAAAGCGCATCGAAAAAAGCGTTGAATTCATCAAGCATGCGCAGCGACAGGGTTGCCGCCCCGATGGCCCGCCGCCCTGAAACCGGGCTGACGGGCGGCAGATATTCTGGCCCGCTGTCATCAATCAGGTAGAATTCCAGCTCCGTGGCCGTTACTGCCGTCAGGCCACGGGCCTGCAGGCGCGCGACAACCTGTGACAACGCATGGCGCGCATCCCCCGCGAAGGGGCGGCCATCATCATAATACATGCTCATCGGCAGCAGGGCCGCGTCTGGCCCGATCCATGGCATGGGCAATAGCCCGCGTTCCGTGGGGCGCAGAAAACCGTCCGCATCGCCGGTTTGGAACAACAGCGGGCTGTCCGCGATGTCATTGCCCCAGATATCAAGGTTCAGCGCCGAAAGCGGCATTTTCGCTTCGCCGCGCATCAGTTTTTCATATTGCACGGCTGGCACCCGCTTGGCGCGGGCCTGTCCGTTCAGGTCGGGAATGGCAATGCGGATATTCTGCACTTTCTGGGCGTCCATGTCCTAGCGGATGTATTGAGGGCGAAACCGCAGGCGCTGGCGGCGTTCGCGTGGAAGATGGCGGTTCAGGCGCAGATTGGCCAGTGCGAATATGCCAATGATAATCAAGGTCAGCGCCACGAAATAGGCCGCCACAATCGGATAGGCCACAAACGGGTTGAAGGTCTGGTCCACGAAATAGCGCGCGTAATAGAACGCCTCGCCGGATTGTTGGCGCGCGGGGAAGGCGGACAAGAAGACCAGCGTGGTGGAATGCGTCAGAAAGATCGCCTCATTGGTGTAGCTGGGCCATGCCAGCCGCAACATGGACGGAAAGACAACGCGCCGGAACTTGGTCAAGCCATGCATGCCGTAGGCGTCCGCCGCTTCCAGATCGCCCTTGGGGATGGACCGCAGCGCGCCGTAAAACAATTCGGCCGAATAGGCCGTGGTGTTCAGCACCAGCACCACCAGCCCGCCCACCTGTGCAGTGGTCAGCGCACTGGTATCAATGGTCAGGGTGGTAACGCCTAGCGGAATTTCCAGCCCCGTGCGGGGCAGCAGAATGAACAGCGCGTAGAAAAAGAAGAACTGAATAAACAGCGGCGAGCCGCGAAACACGAACACAAACGCAGATGCCGGGCGATTGACCCATGCGTTTTGACTGAATTTGGCCAGTGCCACACCCGTGGCCAGAAAGAAGCCCACGGCAATGGCGATGGCCGCGAAATAGATGTTCCAGATCAACCCGCTGCCGATCAGGAAAATCTGGTCGCATAGCGTGATGTCCAGACCGCGCGGCAACAGGTTTTCGCCATATTGTCGCCCCAGCGCGCGCAGCCCGTAGGCCTGGACGCTTTCCAGACAGGTCCTCATGGCGCGGCCCTTCGCTGGCGTTCGCCCGCCGCTGTGGCCTGTCCGCGCGACAGCTTGTCATTCAGCCGCGCGAAGGCGCGTTCGCTGGCCCATGTCAGCGTCAGGTAGAAACACAGCAGAACAAGGAAATACCACACCCGCCAATCCGGGTGCGGATAGGTGAACAGCGATGTTTTCTGCCCGCCCAATTCGCGCGCCCAATACACAATGTCCTGAATGCCCAGCAGGAACAAAAGCGGTGTGGCCTTGGTCAGGATCTGCCAGATATTGGACAGGCCGGGCAGCGCATAAACCCACATCTGGGGCAGGATAATCCGCCGAAAGGTCTGACGCTGCGTCATGCCGTAAGCCTCGGCGGTTTCAACCTGCGCTTGCGGAACCGCGCGCATGGCCCCGTAAAGCGTGTTGGCCACAAACGCGCCGAACACCAGCGCAAATGCCACCACGGCCATGAAAAACCCATAGATATCATACAGCCAGCGCGGCGAATTCACCGGCGGCACCTTCGCGTCACGGCATACGATGAAATCATTGCCCTGCCGGATGGGCTGGTCCCAGTCGGGGCAGTTGATCTGGTGCAGAACCCATTCAATCCCTTGCCCCAGTGCGATGGGCACGAACAGGAAAAACACGATATCGGGCACACCGCGCACGATATTGACATAGCCTTTGCCAAGCCAGTTCAGAGGCACGATGCGCGAGCGCAGCGCCAACGCCCCCGCCATGCCCATGGCAAGCGCGGCAGGCGCGGTGATGGCCAGCAAAAGCAGCACCACCCCGAAGGCGCGATAAAAATTCAGATGGGTTGCGCTTGTCAGATAACAGGCGAACCACTGCCAATCCGGCAGGCTGGACGGGTCGGTGCAAAAACTGAACATGTGCGCGCACAAGGCCACAGGCGGGGCGCACTGGCCCCGCCTGATGCAGGATCAGTCAAATTTCGGGTGTTCGTCGCCAAACCATCTGGCGATCATTTCATTCAGCGTGCCATCTTCCTTCATGCTGGCAATCGCGGCATCAAGGGTGTCGCGCAGGCTGTCATCGCTTTTGCGCAGGCCAATTCCTATTCCGCCGCCCAGCAACACGTCATCGCCCAGAAACACCAACTCGCCCCCTGAATCGCCCACATAGGGGGCCAGAAACGCCTTATCGGCCAGCACGGCGTCTGCTTCGCCGTTGCGCAGGGCGGAAATGGTTTCATCCGGGGTGGGGAATTCCAGCAGGTCTGCATCGCCTTCGGCAACATGGCCTGCCTGAATGGTGTTGGACTGCGCGGCAACCACGCCGCTGTCACGCACCGACACATCAGTTCCTGCCAACCCGATATAGGCCGACGGTTCGGGCAACAGGTAGTTCTGCGTAAAGGCAATCACTTCCATGCGGGCGTCGGTGATGCTCATGCCCGCCATGATGGTGTCATAGTTGCCCGACACCAGATTGGGGATAATCGTGTCCCAGTCATTGATGACCCATTCGCAATTCAATTCCGCGCGGCGGCAAATCTCGTCGCCCAGTTCGCGTTCATAGCCGTCCAGTTCACCAGTCGCATCATTGATGAAGTTATACGGGGGGTAGGCCCCTTCGGACCCCATGCGCACCACGTCTTGCGCCATTGCCCCGGATGTTGCGAGGGCCAGTGCCGCCAGTGTCAGGCTTGTTGTTTTCATGAAAATCTCCCTTATGGTTGGTTATGCCTCAGGCCGCTTGCGCATGGCTGAGGAATTGCTTGAGCCGCGCCGATTGCGGGGTCTTGAACAGCGAGTCCGGCGGGCCTTGTTCTTCTATCCGGCCATCATGCAGGAAAATGACGTGGTTTGACACATCCGCCGCCAGCCGCATGTCATGCGTGACAATCAGCATGGTGCGCCCTTCCTGGGCCAATGCCTTGATCACGCGCACCACTTCCTGTTCCAGTTCCGGGTCCAGCGCGGATGTGGGTTCATCAAACAGCAGTGCCGCCGGTTCCATGCACAATGCGCGCGCAATCGCTGCGCGTTGTTGCTGCCCGCCCGACATTTGCGCGGGAAACACATCGGCCTTGTCGCCAATGCCCACCTTGTCCAGCAGGGCGCGCGCGCGGGCCTCAACCTGGGCGCGGTCCTGTTTCAGGACATGCAGCGGCGCTTCCATGACATTTTGCAGCACCGTCATATGCGCCCAAAGGTTGAAACTTTGGAACACCATCGACAGGTTGGTGCGAATGCGCGTGACCTGTGCGCGGTCTGCAGGGTGGCGGCCCTGTCCCGTGCCGCGCCATCGCACGGGTTCGCCCTGAAACAGGATGTCGCCTTGCTGGCTGTCTTCAAGCAGGTTGCAGCACCGCAACAGCGTGGATTTGCCCGAACCGGATGATCCGATCAGCGAAACAACATCGCCCTTTTGAGCATTGATACTAACCCCCTTGAGCACGTCCAGCAGGCCATAGGATTTATGCAAATCGCGGATTTCTATTACGGGGGTCGTGGGCATGGGTCCTGTCGCGGTTTGTCTGTTGCGCGATACTAACACGCAAAACCACGATAAACGCAAGCCTGTGCGTCAGATCGGCGCAAATGTCCCTACGTCAACGCCGCACTTGCCCCGTGGGTGTGCGTATGCGGGGCGCACGGGCAAATAAAAACCCCCGCAGGACGGGCCTGAGGGGGTTCGCATTTCCGATATGGCCTGCGCCATAAGGGGGTGGTTCTGACGGATCAGACCATACCTTCGCGCTGCGCCTTCTTGCGCGCCAGTTTGCGCGCACGGCGGATCGCTTCAGCTTTCTCGCGGGCTTTCTTCTCAGAGGGTTTCTCGAAATGCTCTTTAAGCTTCATTTCACGAAACACACCTTCCCGCTGAAGCTTTTTCTTCAGCGCACGAAGCGCCTGATCGACGTTGTTATCACGAACCGATACCTGCATGTGGTTTTCACCACCTTTCCAAGTTAGAGTTGCATATAGTGCAGGAAGCGTTCGCATAGCAAAAACCCTGTGCTATGTCTAGATACAAGCAACCACGGAAAAGCAGGAGATGCGGCGCCATGACCGATAAATCTGACATATTGCTGGATGCAGCGCTGAACCATGTCCCTTTCGATGGCTGGAGTGATGACAGCCTGCGCGCTGCCGCGCGTGATGTGGGCATGGACGCGGCCCATGCGAAAGCGCTTTTCCCGCGCGGCGGTGTGGACCTGGCGCTGGCCTATCACCGGCGCGGGGACGGCCAGATGCTGGCGCGGCTGGCGGAAACCGATTTGCAGCAATTGCGGTTTCGGGACCGTATCGCCACTGCGGTGCGGCTGCGGATCGAGGCTTGCGAGGACCGCGAACTGGTCCGGCGCGGCACAACGCTGTTTGCGCTGCCCCCCTACGCCCCTGACGGCGCGCGTGCAATCTGGGGCACGGCCGATATGATCTGGACCGCCCTTGGCGACACATCGCGCGATGTGAACTGGTATACCAAGCGCGCGACCTTGTCGGGGGTGTATTCGGCTACAGTGCTGTTCTGGCTGGGGGATGACAGCACGGGCGCACAGGCAACATGGTCCTTTCTGGACCGGCGCATTGATGACGTGATGCAATTTGAACGGGTGAAGGCCGCGGCAAACCGTAACCCGCTGTTGCGCTCGGTGCTGGCCGGTCCGCGCGCAGTCCTGTCCTGTGTCAAGGCCCCGTCCCCCGACATGCGCGATGACCTGCCCGGACATTTGCGCCCCACGCCGCCCGCGCAGGGTTGACGCCCGCGCATTTGCGCCGCAGGTTGCGCCGGTTATCGGATGATGCGGGGAAAGCGGGATGGCTGTCGGAAAAGAGATTATAACCTGGTATGAAGGGCAGTGGCACAAGGGCAATGCCCCCATCATAGGGGCCGCCGATCATGCCGCTTGGCTGGGATCGCAAGTGTTTGACGGGGCGCGCCAGTTTGACGGTGCGCGCCCGGATCTGGACCTGCATTCGGCGCGCATTATCCGGTCTGCGCAGGCAATGGGGATGGTGCCGCCCGTGGATGCGGACACAGTTCAGGGACTGCTGGAAGAAGGCTGCAAACATTTCGCGCCCGATGCGGCGCTGTATCTGCGCCCGATGATGTGGTCGCGCGAATCTGCGCCCGGCATTATTGACGCTGTGCCCGACAGCACCGGATTTGCGATTTGCATCGAGGCGCTGGCCATGCCCGAACCGGGCAGTTTTTCGCTGACCGTCTCGCCCTTTTGCCGCCCGCGCCCCGATATGGCCCTGACGGACGCCAAGGCCGGGTCGCTTTATGCCAATAACGCGCGCATCATGGCCGATGCCCGCGCGCGCGGATTTTCCAATGCGCTGTCGCTGGATGTGGACGGGCATGTGGCCGAAACTGCGTCCACCAATGTGTTCATGCTGCGCGACGGGGTGGTGTTCACGCCTGTGCCCAACGGCATGTTCCTGAACGGGATCACCCGCCAGCGCGTTATCGGATTGCTGCGCGCGGAGGGGGTAGAGGTTGTCGAAACCAGCTTGACCCTGGACGATTTTGATGCGGCGGAAGAAATTTTTGTGACCGGAAACATTGCCAAGGTGATGCCGGTGTCGCGCTATCTGGACCGCGACATGGGTGCGCCGCGCATGGGGGAGCGGGCACGGCAGGTATACTGGGACTATGCGCTGAGCGCTACGGGATAAATCGAGCGGGGTTTGGGGGCGCTGCCCCCTTGCCCCCCGGAGTATTTGGGGCAAGATGAAACGGGCAGGAACAGGATGACCATGTCACATATGATGCGTGCGATCGAGATTTCGGCCCCCGGCGGGCCGGAGGTGCTGCGCGAAACTGTCTGTCCGGTGCCGGTGCCGGGCGCGGGGCAGGTGGTGATCCGGCTGGCCTATGCGGGCGTCAACCGTCCCGATGCGTTGCAGCGCGCCGGTGCTTATGACCCGCCTGCGGGCGCGTCCCCCTTGCCCGGGCTGGAGGGGGCGGGGCATATTGTGGCTGTGGGGGCAGGTGTCACGCGCTGGCAGATTGGCGATGCGGTCTGCGCATTGTTTCCCGGTGGGGCCTATGCTGAATATGCCGCAACGGATGCGGGACAGGTCTTGCCAGTGCCCGCGGGCATGTCCCTGAAGGCGGCGGCCTGTTTACCGGAGACATTTTTTACAGTCTGGTCCAATGTGTTCATGCGCGGGCGCTTGCAGGCGGGCGAGCGGTTTTTGGTGCATGGCGGATCGTCGGGTATTGGCACCACAGCGATTCAGCTGGCGCATGCCTTTGGCGCGCGGGTGTTTGCCACTGCAGGCAATGAAGGGAAATGCGCGGCCTGTATCCAGCTTGGGGCTGAGCGCGCGATCAATTACCGCGAACAGGATTTCGTGGAGGTTTTGCAAGCAGAAGGCGGGGCGAACCTGATTCTGGACATGGTGGGGGGCGACTATATTGTGCGCAACCTGAAGGCGCTGGCTGATGATGGGCGGTTGGTGCAGATTGCATTTTTGCAAGGCCCCAAGAGTGCCGTGAGTTTTGCACCGCTGATGATGCGCCGCCTGACCATAACGGGGTCAACCTTGCGCCCGCAATCCGATGCTGCCAAGGCTGCCATCGCCGCAGAGCTGGAAGCGAAGGTGTGGCCATTGCTGCGTGACGGGCGGCTGGCCCCGGTGATGGACAGCGAATTTGCGCTGGCTGATGCGGGCGCAGCCCATGCCCGGATGGAAAGTTCGGTTCATATTGGCAAGATTGTTCTGAAAGTCGGGGACTGACGTCGCCGAATATTCCGGCGTTGCGGGGGCCGATGCCATGCCCGCCGGGCGGGAATCCCGTCGATTTTGTGCCCGCATCACAATCGGTCTTGCCAAGGCGTGCTATTTTCTTGTGGAATGCAAAGAGATAAAGACGGGTGCTGCGCGGCCCTGTATAGCCGTGTTTGCGCAATATCTGTCCAGCACAGGGAGACCACAATGACGTCATTCAAAGGCAGTCCGAAGACCCGTTTCACCCTTGTCATGACTGCCGTGATGGCAGTTCAGGCAGGCGCTGCAACGGCCAACAGTATCAATGTTTTCAATTGGTCAGATTATATTGCACCGGACACAATCGAAAAATTTACTGCGCAAACAGGTATTTCGGTGAATTACGATGTGTTTGATTCCAACGAGACGCTGGAAGCGCGGATGCTGGCGGGGTCGTCGGGTTTCGACGTGGTTGTTCCGACATCGGATTACATGCAGCGCCAGATCATGGCAGGTGTGTATCAGCCGCTTGACCGCGACCTGTTGCCCAATCTGGAGAACATGGACCCCGACCTGATGGCACTGGCGGCGGCGTTTGATGCAGATAACGCGCATTCGGTGATCTATCTGTGGGGCACGACGGGCATTGGCTATAACACGCAGGCCGTGGCGGACCGTCTGGGGGAGGATTATGTGGTGGACAGCTGGTCCATCATTTTTGACCCCGAAAAGGCGGCGCTGTTTCAGGATTGCGGTATCGCATGGCTGGACACCGAAAAGGAACTGATTCCGCCTGCGATGCGCTATCTGGGGCTTGACCCCACTTCGACCGCCGAGGAGGATTTCAACGCTGCCGCCGAGATGCTGGTGCAGGTGCGCCCGACAGTGCGCTATTTCCATTCGTCGCAGTATATTTCTGATCTGGCCAATGGCGAGATTTGCTTGGCGGTCGGGTGGTCTGGCGATGTGTTGCAGGCGGCCGAGCGCGCGTCTGAAACCGGACAGAGCTTTGAAGTGGGCTATGCCATCCCCGATGAAGGGGCGCATTTGTGGTTCGATATGCTGACCATTCCTGCCGATGCGCCAAATCCCGAAGGGGCGCATGCGTTCATCAACTTCGTCATGGATGCCCAGATTGCGGCAGATATTACGAATTATGTGATGTTCCCCAACGCAAATGCCGCGTCTACGCCGTTGATTGACGAAGCGGTGCTGAATGATCCGACAGTCTATCCTTCTGAGTCTGCGCGCGCGGGCTTCTGGACATTGCAGCCCTATGACAACCGCACCGAACGCGTCAGCACGCGCCTGTGGACACGTTTGCGCACAGGCCAGTAACCCCGGCCACCGCGACAGCATTTCACATGTGGTCGCGGTGCATTTTTCATGGTCCTTCTTCGGGAATACGGCATGCCAAAACCAGCAATCGCGGCCGACACAAAACCCTGGCGCAAGGCGGGGTCGGTGCCGTTTATTTCCCTACAGGGGCTGGTCAAACAGTTCAGCGATTTTACCGCCGTGTCGGATGTCGATCTGGACATCTACAAGGGTGAATTGTTTTGCCTGCTGGGGGAGTCGGGGTGTGGAAAATCCACATTGCTGCGCATGCTGGCCGGGTTTGAAACCCCGACCCACGGGCGCATTGTCATTGATGGTGAGGATATGGCCCGCGTGCCCCCGGACCGCCGCCCCACCAATATGATGTTCCAGTCCTATGCGTTGTTTCCGCATATGAGTGTTGAAAAGAACGTGGCCTATGGGTTGCTGCGCGAAGGGCTGGGCAGGCGCGAAGCCTATGCCCGCGCCGGCGAGATGCTGAAAATGGTCAAGCTGGAAAAACTGGCGCGGCGCAAGCCTGACCAATTGTCGGGCGGCCAACGCCAGCGTGTGGCACTGGCCCGCGCGCTGGTCAAGCGGCCGAAGCTGTTGTTGCTGGATGAACCGCTTGGCGCGCTGGACAAGAAGCTGCGCGAGGAGACCCAGTTTGAGCTGATCAAGATTCAGGAAAGTCTGGGGGTGACCTTTATTGTCGTCACCCATGATCAGGATGAGGCGATGACCCTTGCAACCCGCATCGGGGTGATGAAGGACGGACTCATCAAGCAAATCGGCGAACCGCAGGAAATTTACGAACGCCCCAATTCCCGTTTTGTGGCCGATTTCATTGGCACAGTGAACCTGTTTGAAGGCAAGGTGGATGCTGTTGCCCCTGATTTGATGCGGATTGAAACTGCGGAACTGGGACCCGTGCTGGTGCCCCCGCAAACAGGGTTGACGCGGGGCCAGCAAGTCTGGGGGGCTGTGCGGCCCGAACGCTTTGCCCTGTCGCGCCAACGTCCCGAAGGCGCAGGCAACGCATGGGCCGGTGTGGTCGAGGAGATGGGCTATATTGGTCATATGACGCAATACCGTATCCGGCTGGAAAACGGCCGCCTTATTCGTGCCAGCCAGTCCAACCGGCTGCGCGACGAAGACCCCATTTCATGGGATGATCCCGTCTGGATCAGCGTGCAGCCCGCCGCCTTCAGGGTGCTGACGGAATGAGCGGGGGGAACGTCCTCACACGCTCAGTCCCGTGGCGCGGCACGGCATGGGCCATGGGAAAACTGGGCCTGTCGGGGCGCACGCTGGTGATTGCCATTCCCATGTTGTGGTTACTGGTGTTCTTTCTGGCGCCGTTCTTCGTTCTGGGGCGTATTTCACTGGCCGAGGCGATTATTGCCCGACCGCCCTATACGCCGCTGTTCGAACGTGGGCCTGACGGGTCGCTGGAAATCTTTGCCAGTCTGGAAAATTACCGCTTTTTGCTGACCGATGCGCTGTATCGCAACGCCTATCTGTCCTCGATCAGGATTGCGGCAGTTTCGACGATCTTCGCGCTGCTGATCGGCTATCCGATGGCCTATTTCATTGCCCGCGCCCCCGAGCCGCGACGGTCCTTGCTGTTGCTGCTGGTGATCCTGCCATTCTGGACCAGTTTCCTGTTGCGGGTTTACGCTTGGATGGGGTTTTTGCGCACCAATGGCGTGATTAACAATATGCTGATGGGGTTGGGGGTAATTGATCAGCCACTGGTGATGATGCAAACGGATTTCGCGGTCTATATCGGCATCGTCTATACCTATCTTCCTTTCATGATCCTGCCGCTTTACGCCAATCTGACCAAACTGGACGGCGCTCTTCTGGAAGCGGCCAGCGATCTGGGGGCGTCGCCCTTGGTTACGTTTTTCACGGTTACCTTGCCGCTGTCGCTGCCGGGCATTGTGGCGGGGTCCATGCTGGTGTTTATCCCCGCCATCGGGGAATATGTGATCCCAGCGTTGCTGGGCGGACCGGACACGTTGATGATTGGTCGTGTCCTGTGGGATGAATTCTTCGGCAGCCGCGACTGGCCGGTGGCGTCTGCGGTGGCGATTGTCATGCTGGTGCTGGTGGTCGCGCCCATTATGTGGCTGCAATCGGTGCAAAACCGGCGGGGGGCGGACTGATGCGGGGGTGGTTCCTGCCCCTGGCGGTGGTGCTGGGCTTCGTCTTTTTGTATGCGCCTATTATTTCGCTGGTGGTGTTTTCCTTCAACGAGTCGCGCCTTGTCACGGTGTGGGGCGGGTTTTCGACGCGGTGGTATGGCGAATTGCTCAATGACCGCCAGATCATGGGCGCGGCATGGGTCAGCCTGAAGGTGGCGTTTTTCAGCGCCACGCTGGCAACGGTGATCGGCACGCTGGGGGCGTTTGTCCTAACGCGCTTCAGCCGCTTTACGGGGCGTTTGCTGCTGACGGGCATGATTACCGCGCCGCTGGTCATGCCCGAAGTCATTACTGGCCTGTCGCTGCTGTTGCTGTTCATATCGATGGAACTGACGCTTGGCTGGCCCGCCGGGCGCGGGTTGGTCACGGTGATTATTGCGCATACGACATTTTGCGCGGCGTTTGTGGCCGTCATTGCGCAGTCGCGCCTGCGCAGTATGGACGAGTCGCTGGAAGAAGCTGCGCGCGATTTGGGGGCGGGGCCAGTGCGGGTGTTTTTCGATGTGACGTTGCCGGTCATTACGCCTGCGTTGGTGTCGGGATGGTTGCTGGCCTTTACCCTGTCACTGGATGATCTGGTGATTGCCAGCTTCGTGACCGGGCCGGGGGCATCCACCTTGCCGATGGTCATATTCTCCAAGGTGCGGCTGGGGGTCAGTCCGGATGTGAACGCGCTGGCAACCATCATCATCGGGTTTGTGTTCGTGGCGGTTCTGGGGGCCGCGTGGTTGATGCGCAAGCAGATGTCGAAGGGGCTGTAGGGGCGTGCCTGCGCGGTCATGGTCTGCAAAATCGAGGTTTCAGCTGGCCTGAAGCAGCCCTTCGCCCTTGTATGAAGCCCGCGCTATCGGCGGGCCGGGCTCTGCCGATCCGACGCCAGTGAAGTTCACTTTATGCCGGCGGCATACTCCGACTTTCAAGGCTTGGCGTGCCGCCAGAGTAATCGGCAGGCCGCGGGACGGCCCGCCGATGGCGCGGCGGCCTGCGGCCTTGATTCCGCGCCTTGGGGGGGCAGCTTCAGGCCAAACGCACTAATCCAGCCGTGCCAATTCCCGCGCCAGATCGCCGTATCCGGTATACCGCCGTTCATAAGCCAACCCCAGCCTGCGCGCGGCCTCTTGCGCTTTTGCATCAAGGGCAGGGTCGTCTGTTTGCGCCTGATAAATCAGTTTGGTGTAATTTCCGAACATCATCTGGATCAACTCGGGGTGGCGGTCAAACCCCATGGGGTTCCAGACAAAAGCATCAAACTGGCGCACCAGAAAATCGGTCAGGTAGAAGGCCGTCATTTCCTGTTCCGCGCGGGTGGCAAACGCGTCGACACCATCGAAAAACGCATAGCAATGCGGGCCGGGCACCATCTGCACCCCCAGCGCATCGCATCTTGCCTGCAGCAAGCCGCCTGTGCCGCAATCAGCATAGACCACGAATATGGTTTCATACTGTCCGCGGTGTTGGAATACGGCCTTCTCCACAGCGTCGGGAATGCGGTCCGGCCACAGGTGCAGATTGGCTGGCAGGCACAGCAAATCCATATGCGCCCAGCCATTGGCCGCTTTCAGGGCCAGTATTTCGCGTGCCAATGCCCCGCAGGCCAGCAACAGGATTGTGCCGCGCCCTTGTGCGGGTAACCCCTGTTCGGTCAGGGTTGTATCATTGGGCAGCATCGCGTTTTTCCCGGGCTTTGGCGTCATTCCAAAGGGCGTCCATTTCGTCCAGCGTGCTGTCGGCGGGGCTGCGCCCTTGGGCGGCAAGCGTGCGTTCGATGCTTTCAAACCGGCGGGTGAATTTGGCATTTGCGGCGCGCAAGGCTTCTTCGGGGTCCAGTTGCAGGTGCCGCGCCAGATTTGCCATGACAAACAGCAGGTCCCCGAATTCTTCCGCAACCTCGGCTTCGCTCAGCGTGTCGCGCGCTTCCACCAATTCGCGCGATTCCTCAAGTATCTTGTCCAGAACCTGATCAGTGGACGGCCAGTCAAACCCCACGCGCGCGGCGCGTTTTTGCAGTTTGACCGCGCGCATCAAGGCGGGCAGGCCAAGCGCCACATCATCCAGCACGCCGCCCTGTGCACGCGCCGCGCGTTCGGCGGCCTTCACGCGTTCCCAGTCCTGCACCTGTTGTTGGGCGCTTTTCTCGCGGTTTTCAGTGCCAAACACATGGGGATGGCGCGTCAGCATCTTGTCGGAAATGCCGCGCGCAATATCGCAAAAGGTGAAATGCCCCGCTTCTTCGGCCATCTGGGCGTGATAGATCACTTGCAACAGCAAATCGCCCAATTCGCCCTGAAGCGCGGGCCAGTCGCGTTTTTCAATCGCGTCCGCCACTTCATAGGCTTCTTCAATCGTATAGGGGGCGATGGATGCGAAATCCTGTTCAATATCCCACGGGCAGCCAGTTTCAGGGTCGCGCAGCGCGCGCATGATCGCGCGCAGCCGGGCCAGACTGCCATCGGGTTGAAAAATTATCGGGTCATGGTCTGGCATGTGCCACTCCGGTTTATGGCTTGCGTCCTTGTGTTACAGCGCGGCCTTGGTGTGTCCAGCCCAAAGGTTGCGTATTGCGGCACCAACAACGACCAGCAGTGCAGCGGCGGTTACGGCAAGGATGACGGGCGCGCCGCCCAGATTGGCCACCAGCACCCCGATGAGCGCCCAGATGACCGCGACACTGTAATCAGGGCTGTCGGGACGGCGCGCCAGCACCCATACCGCAAGCGCCGTGGCGCCTGCCAGCGCGATGATGGCCGCCCATAGCGGCGATGCCAGCCCGTAGCCCCCCAGCGACACCCCAAGCGAGACATGCGCCGCCGCCGTCAGCCAGCCCGCATACAGCCCGATCGGGGCCTGAAGCACCCAGCGATCCTGACTTGGGGCGCGCAGCAGCGCTTGAACGGCAAAAAACAGCATCCAGAAAATCAGCACTGTCGCCCCAATGGGCGAGAAGCCGGCAATCCACAACCACAACGCCCCCGGCCCAAGGCTAAGGATCATCGGGGCTTGCACGCGGTGCCAGCCCGCATCCTGCCGGCGCGCATAGACCCCCATGACGGCAAACACCGCCAGCCACAGATAGATGATACCCCAGATCGCAAAGGCGTAACCCGCAGGTTGCACCGGTGGGTCGAGTTGCGGGACGGGAAAACGCTGCGGGTCAAACCCGCTGAACGGGTCTGTCACATAGGGCGACAGCACGAAGGCGGCGGTGGCAAGCAGGGTCAGGGTGGGCAGGAGCTGTTTCATAATGGATGACCTAACCTTTTGCAGGCACGGATTCCAGTGGCACATATGAAAAACGCCGCCCCGATGGGCGGCGTCTGTATTGGAGCTGCGCAGCTATCACCGATTCTCGATCTCGGCATAGTCGCGGCGTGGTGCGCCAGTGTAGCGCTGGCGCGGGCGGCCGATTTTCTGTTCGGGGTCGCTGATCATTTCCTTCCACTGCGAAATCCAGCCAACAGTGCGCGACAGCGCGAATATGGGCGTGAACATCGATGTGGGGAAGCCCATCGCTTCCAGAATGATGCCGGAATAGAAATCGACATTCGGATACAGCTTCTTGCTGACGAAATACTCATCCTCCAGCGCGATGCGTTCCAATTCCTTGGCGACTTTCAACGTTTCATTGTCGTCGATGCCCAGCAGCCCCAGCACCTCGTCTGCGGATTGCTTCATCACCTTGGCGCGCGGGTCGAAATTCTTGTAGACGCGGTGCCCGAAGCCCATCAGGCGGAAGGGGTCGTCCTTGTCCTTGGCGCGGGCAATGAATTCGGGAATGCGGTCAACCGTGCCGATTTCGCGCAGCATTTCCAGACAGGCCTGATTCGCGCCGCCATGTGCCGGACCCCAAAGGCAGGCAATGCCCGCCGCAATGGATGCAAAGGGGTTTGCCCCGGAACTGGACGCCAGACGCACTGTCGATGTGGACGCGTTTTGTTCGTGATCCGCATGCAACATCATGATGCGGTCCATGGCGCGGCTCAGGATCGGGTCGACGACATATTCTTCTGCGGGCACCGCAAAGCACATGTGCAGGAAGTTGCCGGAATAATCGAGGCTGTTCTTCGGGTAAACAAACGGTTGCCCGACTGAATATTTATAGGCCATTGCGGCGATGGTCGGCATTTTCGCAATCATGCGGATCGCGGCGACTTCGCGCTGCCACGGGTCATTGATATCGGTCGAATCGTGATAGAATGCGGACATTGCACCCACAACCCCCACCATAATGGCCATCGGGTGGGCATCGCGGCGGAATCCACGGAAGAAATACTGCATCTGTTCGTGAATCATGGTGTGACGTGTCACACGGCTTTCGAAATCTTCCAGTTCGGCGGCAGTCGGCAATTCCCCATACAGCAGCAAGTAACAGCATTCCAGAAAATGCGATTTCTCGGCCAGTTGTTCGATGGGATAGCCACGATACAGCAATTCACCCACATCCCCGTCGATATAGGTGATGGTCGATGAACATGCCGCAGTCGAGGTGAAGCCGGGGTCATAGGTGAACACGTCGCCCTGCGCATACAGTTTGCGGATATCCAGCACATCAGGGCCTACCGACGGTTTCATGACCGGCAGTTCGATTTCCTTGTCGCCTATGATCAGCTTTGCAGATTCGGTACTATTCGCCATTGCGCATCCTTTCCCTGTGGCCTGCGGGCAGGGCGCCGCGCAGACAATCCCTGACTGGGGCTTCCGGGGCGCGATGGCCCTGTCGGCTCAAGTCGTTACATCCTGAATGCGGGCAAGCGATTCTTCGCGGCCCAGCACGATCATCATGTCAAAAACACTTGGACTGCTTGTCCGCCCTGCAAGCGCAGCGCGAAGGGGCTGTGCAACCTTGCCCAGGCCCAGTCCATGTGCTTCTGCCGTTTCCTTGACAATGTCTTCCAGTATAATCCGATCCCACGTAGCAGTTTGCAAGCGCGGCGTCAATTCCTTCAGTATACCACGGGATACATCATCAAGGGATTGCGCCGCTTTTTCATCTTGCACGATGGGCCGAGATGTCAGAATAAAATGTGCCTTTTCAATAATTTGTGTAAATCCCTTGGCCTTCTCCTTGACGAAGGGCATGGCGGCCGCCAACCCCGTGATCTGCGTATGTGTCAGGTCGGGCGCGTCTGTGGCCCGCAGGAACGCAAGAAGTTCTTGCAGCAGTGCAGCATTGTCCGCGACCGTCATATGTTGCGCGGTCAGGTGGTCCAGTTTCTTGAAGTCCAGCCGCGCCGGTGATTTGCCGATTCCCCCAAGGTCGAACCATTCTTTTGCCTGAGTATCGGTAAAGAATTCATTATCACCGTGCCCCCAGCCCAGCCGTGTCAGGTAATTACGCATCGCGGCGGCAGGGTAGCCCATGCGCTGGTATTCCTCGACCCCCAGCGCGCCGTGGCGTTTTGACAGTTTCTTGCCATCAGGGCCGTGAATCAGCGGAATATGCGCCCAGACTGGCACATCCCAGCCCATCGCATGGTAAACCAGCATCTGGCGGGCGGCGTTGTTCAGGTGGTCATCGCCACGGATGATATGCGTTACCCCCATGTCATGGTCATCGACCACCACGGCCAGCATATAGGTTGGCGTCCCGTCAGACCGCAGCACGATCATGTCGTCCAACTGGTCATTGCCAATGCGCACATTGCCCTGCACCTGATCTACAATCACGGTTTCCCCGCTGCGCGGCGCCTTCACGCGAATGACATAGGGCGCATCGGGATGGGTGGTCGCGTCCGCGTCGCGCCACGGCGAGTGATACAGCGTGGATTTGCCTTGCGCGCGGGCGTCTTCGCGGAACGCTTCTATCTGATCCTGTGTCGCAAAGCACTTATAGGCATGGCCGCTGTCCAGCATCTGATGGGCGACCTGCGCATGACGATCGGCGCGCGCGGCCTGACTGACGGGGTCCCCGTCCCAGTCCAGCCCCAGCCATGTCAGCCCCGTCAGAATCGCGGCTGTCGCCTCGGGGGTGGACCGGGCGCGATCAGTATCTTCTATGCGCAACAGGAACTTGCCGCCACGGCCACGGGCATAGAGCCAGTTGAACAACGCGGTGCGTGCACCCCCGATATGCAGAAAACCCGTGGGCGAGGGGGCAAAGCGTGTAACAACGGGCGCATCGGGCATCGGATTTTTACCTTTTGGTAACTATGTAAGGGCAGGATCACCCGTGGTTCTAGGCAAGGTCAGCGGGGGAAACAAGGGTGCATCTACTGACCTTTCCTGTTAGCGGACTTGCGGGGCCGTGGTCCTTCTTGTTTCGGGCAGTGGCACTGCAGCGCGGGCACCTGTTCTTGTTCGTGCCTGTCTGCCTTGCTGTTGGCATCGGGGGGTATTTTGCCCTGCCGCGCGACCCGACTGCGGGCGAATGGGTGGGGCTTGTGGTGTTTGCGGTGGCGTTATGCGCTGCGGTCCGCGCTGTGCCCGAAGATGCTGCGCCGTTGCTGCTGGCGGCGGTTTTTGTGGCCGCGGGCATGGGGCTGGCGGGTTTGCGCGTGCATCTGGTATCTGCGCCTGTGCTGACATACCGGTATTATGGCGCTGTGGAAGGGCGCATTGTCAAGATTGACCGTTCCGCCAGTGATGCCTTGCGCCTGACGCTGGACAGGGTCATTCTGGAAGGGGTTGACGTTGCGCAAACCCCTGCGCGTGTGCGCGTCAGCCTGCATGGGCAGCAAGGATATATCGACCCTGTGCCGGGGCTGCGCGTCATGTTGACCGGGCACCTGTCGCCGCCCCCCGCCCCGTCCGAACCGGGGGGCTTCGATTTTCGGCGCCTTGCGTGGTTCGAGAAGCTGGGCGCTGTTGGATACACGCGCAGTCCCGTTCTGACCCGCGCACCCGCCATTGAAGGGGCTGCCGGGTTGCGCATTCACCGGCTGCGCATGCAGATATCGGGCGCGGTACAGGACCGTCTGCCCGGCGATGCAGGCGGGTTTGCCAGCGCCATTCTGACCGGGGACCGCGCCGGCGTAAGCCAGCCCCGCATGGAGGAATTGCGCCAGTCCAACCTGGCGCATCTGCTGGCCATCTCGGGGCTGCATATGGGGTTGCTGACGGGGTTCATTTTCGGGCTGCTGCGGCTGCTGATGGCGCTTGTGCCTTGGGTCGCGTTGAGGGTGCCAACCCGCAAGCTGGCTGCGCTGGGCGCGCTGGGCGCGGGGGCGTTTTATCTGGCCTTGTCGGGGGGCAATGTGGCGACAGAACGCGCCTTCATCATGGTGGCGGTCATGTTCTGCGCCATCTTGCTGGACCGGCGCGCCATATCGTTGCGATCTGTTGCAATGGCGGCGATTGTCATTCTGGCCTTGCGCCCCGAAGCGCTGGTTCAGGCAGGCTTCCAGATGAGTTTTGCGGCAACTGTGGCGCTGGTGGCGGTTTTCCGTGTTCTGAGTGCGGAACGCGAATGGCGCCGGTCCATTCCGCGTTGGGTCTGGCCGGTTGTCAGCGTCATTATCTGTTCCATGGTGGCGGGGATTGCAACTGCGCCCGTGTCGGCGGCCAGTTTCAACCGATTGGCCGAATACGGGTTGATTGCCAATCTTGCCGCCGTGCCGCTTATGGGGGTTGTGATCATGCCTGCCGCTGTTCTGGCGGCCGTGCTAGCGCCGTTCGGGCTGGAATGGATCGGCTTGCGGGTTATGGAACCGGCCATTTTGTGGATTTTGCGGGTGGCCGAAACTGTCAGCGGGTTTGACGGGGCCATCATGCCGGTGGTGCAACCTGCTGCGTGGGTTCTGCCGCTGATGGCGCTGGGCGGCGTTTGGATGGTCATCTGGCGCGGGCGCGGCGCGTGGTTGGGGGCGGGTGCTATGGCACTGGCGCTGCTGGGCTGGGCGCAGGCCAGTGAGCGCCCGCATCTGCTGATTGCGCCGGATGGGGCTGTGTTGGGGCTTATGGGACAACAGGGGCGCATGATCAGCCGCGACAGGGCAGGGTCCTTCGCGGCGCAAAGCTGGTTGCAGGCAGATGGCGACATGGATGCGCAGGCGGATGCATTCGCGCGCACAGGGGGGACCGATCCGCGCAACCCCGTCGTGCATCTGCACCATAATGGGCTGGATGTCGTGCATCTGCTGGGGCAACGCGGGTTGGAGGCCTTGCCGGGGCTGTGCATCGCAGGGCGGGTTGTGGTGACATCGGCCCAACCCGAAAGCGCGGTGCAGGGCACCTGCCAGCTGATTACCCCGCGCGATCTGCGCGCCAGCGGCGCAATGGCGATGACGCTGCGCGATGATGGCACAGTGGTTGTGCAAACTGTGCATAGCGCAAGCGGTCAACGAAAATGGACATATCCGTGAGGTATAAGGCCAACAACGCCCCGGCGATGGCCCAACACGCGCGCGGAGCAATGACCATGGCGGCGCAATGGCGCTGCCATGGTCACATTCATCGAAGGATCAGGCGTTCGCTTCGCGAATTTTCTCGGCGGCGTCCTTGTCATAGGTCACGCCTTTGGCTTCGAACAACTGGTCCAACTCGCCTGACAGGGTCATTTCAGTGATGATGTCGCACCCGCCCACGAATTCGCCCTTCACATAAAGCTGGGGAATGGTGGGCCAGTCGGAATAATCCTTGATACCCTGACGAATGGCATCATCGGCAAGAACATTCACATCGGCATATTCAACGCCCATGAAGTTCAGAACGCCCGCCACGCGGCTGGAAAACCCGCATTGCGGCATTGTCTTGGTGCCTTTCATATACAGCACCACGTCATTGCTTTCGACGGTTTGTTTGATGGTGTCTTGCGCGCTCATGGTTTTGTGGTCCTTTGTCAAATGTCAGTCGGGGGCTTTGGTCGTCAGCGCAAGGGCATGCAATTCGCCGTGATTGCCATCCATCTTGCCTTTCAGCGCGGCATAAACCGCGCGTTGTTGCTGAACGCGGTTCAAGCCCCGGAAACTTGGGTCTATCACTTCGGCGGCGTAGTGGTTGCCGTCACCGGCAAGGTCCGTGATCGTTACTTTTGCTTCGGGAAAACCTTCTTTCAGAAGGGTTTCCAGTTCTTCGGCAGTGATGGCCATCTTGCTTCCCCGATTGTCTTTGGTTGAAGGTAATCCCCGCCCGTTCGGGAATCAAGCGTCCCCGATCGCGCGACCAAAGGCGGTTTGGTACAGGGCATCCAGTTCTGCCAGCGGCGCGCTGTCCTTGCCGAATGTCACGCTGTCGCCACCGAAGCGACCCATATGCGCAAGGGTGACACCGGCCTGACCGGCGGCCACCATCAGCGCTTCTGCCTGATCGAAGCTGCAGGCGACCAGATAGCGGGCCTGATCTTCGCCAAACAGGGTTTCAATGTCGTCAGTGTCCAGGGTGACGCCAAGCCCTGCGGCAGCGGCCATTTCAAATGCGGCCAGCGCAAGCCCGCCATCCGACAGGTCAGTTGCCGCTTTCACCAGTTGGCGGTTCCCGCGCAGGAAGTCACCGTTGCGCCGTTCCATGTCCAGATCCACATGCGGCGCGTCGCCCTGTTCCATCCCGAAGGCTTCTGCCAAAAGGGCGGACTGGCCCAGATGGCCCTGTGTCTGGCCGATGACCAGCACCAGATCCCCGTCTTCGGGCAAGCCTGCGATCAGATTGTCCACATGGTCAATCAGCCCCACTGCGCCAATGGTGGGCGTGGGCAAAATGGGCTGGCCGTCGGTTTCATTATACAGTGACACATTGCCCGACACGATAGGCATGTCCAGCGCTGCACAGGCTGCGCCAATCCCTTTGATGGCGCCCACGAACTGGCCCATGATTTCGGGCTTTTCAGGGTTGCCGAAATTCAGGTTATCGGTCGTTGCCAGCGGTGTGGCCCCCACCGCCGTCAGGTTGCGATAGGCTTCTGCGACGGCTTGCTTGCCGCCCTCGAACGGGTTGGCGCGCACATAGCGTGGGGTTACGTCACTGGTAAAGGCCAGCGCCTTGTCGGTTCCATGGACCCGCACCACACCCGCGCCAAGGCCCGGCGCGCGCACCGTGTCGGCCATGACCATGGTATCATACTGTTCCCATACCCACGCCTTATGTGCGTAGCTGGCCGAGGTGATCAGCGCGCGCAACCCGTCCAGTGCAGAGATTTCGGGAATATCGTCCAACGGAGCAGGGGCGGGCGTGTCAATCCACGGCCGGTCATATTCCGGCGCGCTGGAGGCAAGTTTCGACAGCGGCAGATCGGCGCGGGTTTCATTGCCCTGCAGAATCAGGAAACGGTCTTCGGCGATGGTTTCACCGACGATGGCGAAATCCAGATCCCATTTCTCGAATATCGCGCGCGCCTGCGCCTCCATGGATGGTTTCAGCACCATCAACATGCGTTCCTGGCTTTCCGACAGCATCATTTCATAGGCGGTCATGCCGGTTTCGCGGCACGGCACGCGGTCCAGTTCCAGCTTGATGCCAAGCCCGCCCTTGTCGCCCATTTCCACCGCGGAACAGGTCAGACCGGCCGCACCCATGTCCTGAATGGAAATCACTGCGCCCGAGGACATCAACTCCAGACAGGCTTCCAGCAGGCGTTTTTCTGTAAACGGGTCGCCCACCTGCACAGTGGGGCGTTTTTCTTCAATCGTGTCGTCAAATTCAGCGCTGGCCATGGTGGCCCCGCCCACACCGTCGCGCCCGGTTTTCGCGCCCAGATAGACCACCGGCATACCGACACCGCTGGCGGCGGAGTAGAAAATCTGATCTGCATCGGCCAGACCGGCGGCAAAGGCGTTCACAAGGCAGTTGCCGTTATAGGCGGGGTGAAAGCGCACTTCGCCGCCCACAGTGGGCACCCCGAACGCGTTGCCATACCCGCCCACACCTTCGACCACGCCGCGCACCAGATGGGGGGTTTTGGGGTGGGACGGTTCCCCGAAGCTTAGCGCGTTCATTGCCGCAATCGGACGCGCGCCCATGGTGAACACATCGCGCAAAATGCCGCCCACGCCAGTTGCGGCCCCCTGATAGGGTTCGATATAGCTGGGGTGGTTGTGGCTTTCCATCTTGAAAATCACGGCCTGCCCGTCACCAATATCCACGACTCCCGCATTTTCGCCGGGGCCGCAAATGACCTGTGGGCCAGTGGTGGGCAAGGTGCGCAGCCATTTCTTGGAGGATTTGTAGGAACAATGCTCGTTCCACATGGCAGAAAAAATGCCCAATTCTGTGAATGTCGGTTCACGCCCGATAATGTCCAGAATGCGGTCATATTCATCAGGGCTAAGGCCATGCGCGGCAATCAGGTCGGGGGTGATGGCAGGTTCGGTCATATCAGGGCACCTTCGGGCAGGGCAAAAACACGAGGCCCGCGCCAGTGCCGGACCGTTGCATCCCCTTACGGCAAAGGGCCGCGATGGGAAAGAGGGCAGCTACGCTATGTCTGGCGTCACGTCGTCAAACTGTGGCGCATGCGCCAAAATACACGCATAAAGTGAAAAGTGACCCCGCAGGCGGCGGATGACCCGCGCTGATGAAGTGCTGTGCATGGCGTGCGTTTTCTTGGCAGTTTGAAATCTTTATGGGCTTCGTTGGTAGGGCGCTGGTGCGTGGTTGGCCTGCCAGAGGGCACTGAATCACTGCGAAAAACGCAAAAAAAAGGGCCGAGCGCGAAGCTCGGCCTTAGTCCAACAGGGAGGTAAAGGCGCGGGCATAAACCCAAACGCCTTGTCCATTAGATAGGTTATTGCCCATACATTACGCAAGTTAAATTGCCTTGCGTCGGGCACAATGCCGTCATGCGTTGCGAACATGTCTCATGTTGGACAGGGCGCAAATTCCTTAGACTTGCCGCGCGCGCCTGTAGGCCACGATTTCTTCGACAACGAAATCGCGGAAGGCCGATATGCGGCGCGAATGGCGCAATTCTTCAGGATAGGCCAGAAACACCGGAATATCCCCGCTGGCAATGTCGGGCAGAACATGGACCAGTTCGGGAAAATCCTCTCCGACGTAATCGGGCAGCACGCCGATTCCCAGATGGTTCAACGCGGCCTGAAGCACGCCAAAGTAGTTGTTTACAGTAAAGCTTGACCGCGTGGGTTGTGCAGTCAGTTCGCGTATCAGTTGCGCGCCTGCGCTGACCTGAGCAGAGGTGATGTTCTGCGACACAAGGCGAAAATCCTTCAGGTCCTCCAGTTTCTGGGGGGTTCCATGGGCGCGCAAATATTCCGAACTGGCGAAAAGACGCATGTTGACCGTCATCAGGCGCTTGCGGATCAGATCAGCCTGACTGGGTTCTTTCATCCGTATGGCCACATCGGCTTCGCGCATGGGCAGGTCCAGCACGCGTTCTTCCAGCATCAGGTCAATGCGCAGGTCGGGGTATTGGGCATAAAGCGATGTCAGGCGCGGTGCCAGAAACAGCGTTCCGAAGCCGGTTGTGGTGGTCACGCGCAAATCGCCATAGACTTCATCCTCGGCGTCGCGGATGCGCGCGGATGCGGTTTCCAGTTGCCTGCTCATGGCTTTGGTGGCGTCAAACAGCAATTCGCCCTGTTCCGTCAGAATCAGCCCGCGGGCATGGCGGTGGAACAAGACAGTGTCCAACCCTTCTTCAAGCGAGCGAATCTGGCGGCTGACGGCAGATTGGGACAGTTGCAGCGTGTCGCCGGCATGCGTCAGGCTGCCCGCGTCCGCAACGGCGTGAAATATTCTTAGCTTGTCCCAGTCCATACCAACAGTTCCATACAGATGTTTGCGCAAAAGCAGATGATTCGTTCTACGGGCTTTTATCTGATCACAAAAGCGCTGATTTACCCAGTTTTCACTTTGTAGGTCAGAAATATTGACCTATGATTTATTTATACGCAACAGTGCTGGGAGGTGCAGATGGGGCGGCAGGATATTTCGTTGAACGACCGGTTCGACATGAAAAAGACACCCGTTTTGCTGAATGGAACGCAAGCTATGGTGCGGCTGATGCTGCAACAGGCCGCGCGCGACCAACAGGCGGGCGTGACCACTGCGGGTTATGTGACGGGCTATCGCGGGTCCCCCCTTGGGGCGGTTGACCAGCAGATGAACCGGGCGAAAGCGTTGCTGGACGCCGCGAATATCGTCTTTCAGGAAGGGCTGAACGAAGACCTGGCCGCAACTGCGCTTTGGGGCAGCCAGCAGGCCGAATTGCGCGGTGAAGGGCGCTATGACGGTGTGTTCGGGCTGTGGTATGGCAAGGGGCCGGGCGTGGACCGCAGCGGGGATGTATTTCGCCATGCCAATATGGCGGGCACGTCACCGCGTGGCGGGGTGCTGGTTGCGATGGGGGATGACCACACGGGCGAATCATCCACCACATTGCACCAATCCGACTGGGCGATGGTGGATGCCTATATTCCCGTATTGTCCCCGGCGGGCGTTCAGGAAGTGCTGGATTATGGCCATTACGGCTATGCATTGTCGCGCTTTGCGGGGGTCTGGGTCGGCCTGAAGACGATGAAAGACACGGTGGAAGCCACCGCCGTGGTCGATGGCAACCCGCACCGGATGCAGTTTGTCACGCCGGACCTGATCTTGCCTGACGGGGGCTTGAATATCCGGCTGGTGGACACCCCTGTGGCGCAAGAAGCGCGCATGATAGACCACAAGCGGTTCGCCGCCGAAGCGTTTTCGCGCGCCAATCGTATGGACCGCCGCATCCTTGGCAAACCCGGTGCCAAAATCGGCTTTGTTGCGGCTGGCAAGAACTGGCTGGACCTTGTGCATGCGCTGAACCTGTTGGGCATTGGCGCAGATGAAGCCGCGCGTCTGGGCCTGACCACCTATAAGGTCGGGCAGGCATGGCCGCTGGATATGGAAAGCTTCCATGAATGGGCCGAGGGGCTGGAGCTGATTGTCGTTGTCGAGGAAAAGCGCAAGCTGATCGAAGTTCAGGTCAAGGAAGCGATTTTTGACGACCGGCGCGGGCGCCGTGTCTATGGCTGGCACAAGGGCGACACATGGGAACACGGGCGGCAGGTGGAACTGTTCCCCACCCGCTATGCGCTGGACCCGATCATGATTGCCGAACGTCTGGGCGCGATATTGATTGAAGAAGGGCGCGGCACCGAGCGTGTGAAAGCAGGCCTTGCCCTGCTGGCTGATGCGCGCCGCGCTGACAATGCCCCCGATCTGGCCGCGCGGCTGCCCTATTACTGTTCGGGCTGTCCGCATAACACATCGACCCGTGTGCCAGATGGTCACCGTGCCTATGCCGGCATTGGCTGCCATTACATGGTGCAATGGATGGACCGCAACACTGTGGGCTTCACCCAGATGGGCGGCGAGGGGGCGAACTGGATTGGTGAAGCCCCGTTTTCCAACCGCACCCATATGTTCCAGAATCTGGGTGATGGCACCTATAACCATTCGGGTGTGCAGGCCATTCGCGCGGCGCTGGCGGCAGGCACGAACATCACCTACAAGATCCTGTATAATGATGCAGTCGCCATGACGGGCGGACAAAAGAACGAAGGCGGCTTGTCGCCGCACCAGATTGCGCATGAACTGGCCGCGATGGGCGTGCGCAAAATCGACGTGGTGTTTGACGAAAAGGAAGAACCGCGCCGCGCGGATTTCCCGAAATCCGTTGGCTGGCACCCGCGCGCGGATTTTGACACCGTGCAACGTGATTGCGCCACCCATCAGGGTGTTTCCGCCATTATCTATGTGCAGACCTGTGCTGCCGAAAAACGCAGGCGGCGCAAACGTGGCGAATTTCCGGACCCTGACCAGCGCGTGTTCATCAATACCGACATTTGCGAAGGGTGCGGGGATTGTGGCGTGCAGTCGAACTGCGTGTCCATTGTGCCTGTGGAAACCGAATTCGGGCGCAAACGCGCGATTGACCAATCGTCGTGCAACAAGGATTTCTCCTGCCTGAAGGGGTTCTGCCCGTCCTTTGTCACGCTGGAAGGCGCGAAACCCCGCCGCGCGGCATCCCAATCAGTCGAGTTGCCGAAACTGGCAGACCCCGCGCTGCCTGAAATCCGTGGCACGCATAACATTGTCATCACCGGTGTGGGCGGCACGGGCGTTGTGACGATTGGCGCAATCGTGTCGATGGCCGCGCATATTGACGGCAAGGGTGCGGGCATGATCGAAATGGCGGGTCTGGCCCAGAAGGGGGGCGCGGTGCATATCCATTGCCGCATCGCCAACACGCCTGAAGATATCAGCGCCATTCGCGTGGCGGTGGGCGAGGCGCATTGCGTCATTGGCGGCGATCTGGTGGTGACGGCAGGCGCGAAAACACTGGGCCTGATGCGCAGTGGTCAGACTGGGGCGGCGGTGAACACCCATGAAATCATCACCGGCGACTTCACCCGCAACACCGAATTCCGCATTCCGGGCGCTGATCTGCAAATGGCGCTTCAGGCACGGCTGGGCGACAATCTGCACCTGTTCGACTACTCGGAACTGGCCAGACGGCTGTTGGGTGACAGCATCTATTCCAACATGATTGCGCTGGGCGCAGCGTGGCAAATGGGGCTGGTGCCCCTGTCCGAGGGCGCGATTCTGCAGGCCATCACCTTGAACAAGGCGGCGGTGGACGGCAACACCCGCGCGTTTGCGCTGGGGCGCTGGGCGGTGGTTCACCCGAAGGCCGCTGCAAAAACGCTGGCGGACACTGTGGCGCAGATGCCGAAATCGCTGGATGAGATGATCGCGCAGCGCGCAGACCATCTGGCGGCCTACCAGTCAAGGCGCCTTGCCAAACGCTACCGCAAACTGGTGGATATGGCCCCCGATGCGCAACTGCGCGAAGCCGTCGCCAAGGGCTATCACAAGCTGCTGTCTTATAAGGACGAATATGAAGTGGCCCGCCTGCATTTGCACACGCTGGACAAGGCGCGTGCAGAATTCGACGGCGATTTCACGCCCCGCTTTCATCTGGCGCCACCGCTGCTGTCGCGCATGGGGCCGGGTGGCCGTCCCGTCAAGCGCAGCTTCGGGCCACGGATCATGCGCGTGTTTGCCATTCTCGCACGGTTCAAGGTGCTGCGCGGCACAATGCTGGACCCTTTCGGCACCACCGCGGAACGCCGTATGGAACGGCAGTTGATCCGCGAGTATGAGGCGCTGATGCCGCGCATTCTGGCCCAGGTGACACCGGACACGCATGATATCGCGGTGGACCTCGCGCAATTGCCGCTGCAAATTCGCGGCTTCGGGCCGGTCAAGCACCGCAACGCGGATGCGGCTGCACGGCGGCGCGCCGAATTGCTCGCGGCATTTGACGCGCCTGCTGCCCGCATTGCGGCCCAATAGGTGCGAACAGGCTGGATTTCTGCCTGCGCCAGACGTATGCAGGGGGAAATCCTTGACTTTGGGGCAGGTGCATGGCGGTTGGCGTATTCGATTCGGGTTTGGGTGGATTGACCGTTCTGGGTGCATTGACCGAACGCATGCCGGACGTGCCTTTTGTCTATCTGGGCGATAACGCGCATACCCCTTACGGCGTGCGCGATGCTGAAGACATATACGCGCTGACCTGCGCGGGCGTGGAACGCCTGTGGCAGGATGGCTGTGATCTGGTCATTCTGGCGTGCAACACTGCGTCGGCGGCGGCGCTGAAACGGATGCAGGAAACCTGGGTGCCCGAAAACAAGCGCGTGCTGGGTGTCTTTGTCCCGCTGATCGAGGCATTGACTGAACGTGGCTGGGGCGACAATTCCCCACCGCGCGAAGTGGCGGTCAAGCATGTGGCCTTGTTTGCCACACCCGCCACTGTGTCAAGCCGCGCCTTCCAGCGCGAACTGGCCTTTCGTGCCATCGGTGTCGATGTCGAGGCGCAGCCCTGCGGCGGTGTGGTGGACGCCATTGAACAAGGCGATATGCAGCTGGCCGAAGCGCTGGTGCATTCCCATGTGGAGGCACTTTTGCGCCGTATGCCCCGCCCTGAAGCCGCTGTTCTCGGCTGTACCCATTACCCGCTGGTCGAACATGCGTTTCGCGAAGCGCTGGGGGCGGGGGTCGATGTCTATTCGCAACCCAATCTGGTGGCCGCCAGCCTTGATGATTATCTGACCCGCCGCCCCGACATGATCGGACCCGGCAAGGACAGCGCCTTTCTGACCACGGGTGATCCGCTCAATGTCTCGCGCAAGGCCACGCAATTCTTGCGACGACAAATCACCTTTCGGGCCGCATAACCGCGCCCGCTTTCATCTTGCCCCAAATACTCCCGCGCGGAGCGCGCTTTTTCCCAAACGCCCGCACCCGCACCCCCACTGTACAGGGAACCAGACCCATGACCAAATCCATCGCCATTCTGGGCGCATCCGGCTATACGGGCGCCGAACTCGTGCGCCTGATCTCTACCCATCCGCATATGAAAATTGCCGCGCTGACAGGCGAACGCAAGGCAGGCCAGTCCATGGCGCAGGTGTTTCCATTCCTGCGCCATCTGGACTTGCCGGACCTGTGCCGGATCGAGGATGTGGATTTTTCTGCCATTGATCTTGCCTTCTGTGCGCTGCCACACGCAACATCGCAGGCCGTGATCAAGGAATTGCCGCGCTACCTGAAAATCGTTGACCTGTCTGCCGATTTCCGCCTGCGCGATGTGGCGGATTATAAAAAATGGTATGGTCAGCCCCATGCCGCCCCGGATATCCAGCGCGAGGCCGTCTATGGCCTGACCGAATTTTACCGCGATGAAATTCGCGCCGCGCGTCTGGTGGCTGGTACGGGCTGCAATGCGGCAACAGGGCAGTATATCCTGCGCCCGTTGATCGAAGCGGGGGTCATTGATCTGGACCGCATCATTCTGGATTTGAAATGCGGGGTCAGCGGGGCAGGGCGGGCGCTGAAGGAAAATCTGCTGCATGCGGAATTGTCCGAAGGGACGCAGGCCTATGCGGCGGGGGGCACACACCGGCATTTGGGGGAATTTGATCAAGAATTCAGCCGTATCGCGGGACGTCCGGTCCATATCCAGTTCACGCCGCATCTGCTGCCAATGAATCGCGGCATTCTGGCCACTGCATGGCTGGACGGGGACGCCACGCGCCTTCACGAAGTTTTGCAGGCCCGATATTGCGCTGAATCAATGCTTCATGTGCTACCTTTTGGCACAACACCCTCAACTCATGATGTGCGGGGGTCGAATTTCGTGCATATCGGGGTTGTCGGGGATCGCGTTCCCGGTCGGGCCTTGGTGGTTGCTGCACTGGATAACCTGTGCAAAGGATCATCGGGGCAGGCCATTCAGAACGCGAACCTGATGCTTGGTCTGGAAGAAGGGGCTGGCCTTATGGGCGCACCGCTATTCCCATAAGAATGAGGTTACGATGAAAAGCCTGAAGAAGACCCGCCGGATACAGATCATCATGGTCGCGGCTGTGGCCTTGGCGTTTTCGACGGCGCTGATTGGGTATGCCATGCGCGATGGCATCAATTTTTTCCGCTCTCCGTCAGAAGTGCTGGCCGCGCCGCCCCCCCCGAACGAGGTGTTCCGTATTGGCGGGCTGGTCGAGGCCGGATCGATCATTCGCGGGCAGTCAGACACGGTTATTTTTCGCGTAACCGATGGCCCTGCCTCGGTCGAGGTGCGCTATCGCGGCATATTGCCTGACTTGTTCACCGAAAACGAAGGCATGGTGGGCACTGGGCGGCTTGTGGATGGTGTGTTTCAGGCCAGCGAGATCCTGGCCAAGCATGATGAAACCTACATGCCGCGCGAGGTGATGGAAGCCTTGAAGGAGTCAGGCGAATGGAAAGGGCCAGACCCGCAAAGTTAGTATCTGATCCGAACTGCGTAAAATAGTAAGCGTGGGTGCTGTTGGCCTTTTGCTGCCCTTCAGCTTTGGACTAAGCCCGCGCTGTCGGCGGGCCGGGGTCTGCCGATCCGACGCCAGTTAAGTTCACTTTATGCAGGCGGCATATTCCGACTTTCAAGGCTTGGCGTGCCACCAGAGTAATCGGCAGGCCGCGGGACGGCCCGCCGATGGCGCGGCGGCCTGCGGCCTTTGCCCCGCACCTTGGGCATCCCCCAATGTCCACAACAGGCCAGAAGCGACCTGGGTTTTTTGCATCTGGCGTGACCCATCCGGGCATCGCTGGCGCAGGGGTGCGGCCCCAAAGCCCCCCACTTATCGCCCTTCAAACTCGGGCGGACGTTTTTCCAGAAATGCCAGTACACCTTCCTTGAAATCGCGGGTCTTGCCGGCCTCTGCCTGAAGCTGGGCTTCAAGGGCCAGTTGTGCATCAAGGCTGTTGGACAGGCTTGCGCGCAGGGCCCTTCGGATATTGCGGTAGGCAATTGTTGGACCGCTGGCCAAGGCACTGGCACGCGCCATCCATGTGGCCTGAAACACATCCTCAGGGACCGCTTCCCAGATCATGCCCCAGTCAGCGGCCTCTCGCGCGGAAATGCGGTCGGCAAAGAGCATGGCCCCCATGGCGCGGGCAAACCCCACCTGACGGGGCAGGAAATAGGTGCCGCCTGCATCCGGGATCAGCCCTATGCGGGTGAATGCCTGGATAAACACTGCGCTGTCGCAGGCAATCACCACATCTGCAGCCAGTGCCAGATTGGCCCCCGCCCCCGCAGCCGCCCCGTTGACCGCCGCAATGACAGGCACCGGCGCGTCATAGATGGTGCGCAGCAGCGGTTCATATTCTTCGCGCAAGGTGCGTTCCAGATCAATCTGCGCAGCATTGCCGCCATCGCCCAGATCCTGTCCTGAACAAAATGCCCGCCCTGTCCCGGTCAGGACCAGCACGCGTGCATTCGGGGTCACTGTCTTGATGGCGTGGGTCAATTCGGCGCGCATCTGCTTGTTCAGCGCATTCATCATTTCAGGGCGCGCCATGGTCACTATGGCGATGCCGCTTTCGTCGATGCTGGCTGTCAGCGTGTCATACTCCATTGCGTCCCCCGTCTGATTTTCCACGCCATCTTAGCGCAGTCCAGAACGGGTAAAAGCCCGAACCACGCGTCACTCTTTCAGCAATTCCGCAAGGCGGCGTTTTTCATCATCGTTCAGCCCTGCCTTGTCGGCTTCGGGGGCCTTGTCGCGTTGGCGCAGGTAAACTGCCGCCGACCCCAGCGCGATCAGAAACATGATGGGCGCAGCCACCCACAAGATGATGTTCGCCCCGGCCGTAGTGGGGCGCAGCAACACATATTCGCCATACCTGTCAACGATAAAGGCCACAGCGGCTTCGTTGCTGTCGCCTGCGACCAGCCTTTCGCGCACCAGAAGTCGCATGTCGCGCGCCAGATCGGCATTTGATTCGTCGATGGATTCGTTGCGGCACACAAGGCAGCGCAACCCTGCCGAAATGTCGCGCGCACGCGATTCTAACACGGGGTCATCCAGTATTTCATCAGGCTGGACAGCCCATGCAGGGCTGGCCAAGGCCACACACAGGGCCACCAGAAGGGGGCGCAACATGGTCATTCTGCCGCCACCGCATCCACACGGGTTTTCCCTGCGCCTGCAGCTACACGGTAGCGCCGGTCGCTCAGGCTGAAAATGCCGCCAAGCGCCATAAGGATGCACCCGAACCACAACCAGTTTGCGAAGGGCTTGATATAGGACCGGATGGCCCAGCCGCCGTTATCCTGTGGATCCCCCAGCGCCAGATACAGGTCACGCGTCACACGGTAATCAATGGCCGCTTCGGTCGTGGGCATGCCGGCAATCGGATAGAAACGTTTTTCGGGTTGCAGGTTGGCTATGAACCGCCCGTCACGACGGGCCTCGATTGTGGCCATGGTTGACACGTAATTCGGCCCCTCAACCCGGTCCACGGCGGTCAGCGTCAGCTCATACCCGCCGTAACTATACGTCTCCCCGATCTGGACCACGCGGATATCCTCGGATTCCCAGCCCACAAGGGCGGCAACCGCAAATACGCTGATCCCCATGCCCGCATGGGCGGTAAATTTGCCCCAATCCGCGCGCGGCAGGCGCGTGATGCGCCCCAGACGCGCACGCCAATGGCCACGTCCCGTGCGCGACCAAATATCGACGACGGACCCTAAAACCACCCACAGCCCCAGCGCCAGTCCCACAGGAACAAGCATGGAATGCCCGGTCTGCAAGGCCCATGTCAGTGCGCCCATGGCCACTGAAAACACCGCCAGTCCCCAAAGCGGGCGCATGGTTCGGCCCAGATTGCCCCGTTTCCACGGCAGCATTGCGCCAATCGGCAACACCATGGCCAGCGCGACCATGAAGGGTGTGAAGGCCATGTTGAAAAACGGCGGACCAACGGACAGCACCCTGTCAAACAGCATTTCGGCAATCAGCGGCCACATTGTGCCGATGAATACCACGAAGGAGGACACCGCCAGCAGGACATTGTTGATCACCAGCGCCGACTCGCGGCTGACTGTGGCAAACACGCCCTTGGCTTCCAGCACGGGGGCGCGGATCGCAAACAAGATCAACGCCCCGCCCATGAATGCCGCAAGGATCATCAAAATGAACACCCCGCGTTCAGGGTCCATCGCAAAGGCATGCACCGATGTCAGCAAACCCGAGCGCACAATGAATGTCCCCATCAGCGAGAAGCCGAACCCCAGAATCGCCAGCAGGATGGTCCAGCTTTTCAGCGTTTCGCGCTTTTCCACCACGATTGCCGAATGCAGCAGGGCGGCAGCGAACAGCCACGGCATAAGGCTGGCGTTCTCAACAGGGTCCCAGAACCAGAAGCCGCCCCAACCAAGCTCATAATAGGCCCACCATGACCCCGTTGCTATACCGATGGTCAAAAACACCCATGCCGCCAGCGTCCAAGGCCGCACCCAGCGCCCCCATGCTGCATCCACGCGCCCCTCAATCAGGGCTGCCACGGCGAAACTGAACGCCATAGACAGGCCCACATAGCCCAGATACAGAAACGGCGGATGAAACGCCAAACCTGGGTCTTGCAACAGCGGGTTGAGGTCTGTGCCGTCAAAGGGCGGAAAGGCCAGCCGCGTAAACGGGTTGGACGTGAAAATGGTGAAGGCCATGAACGCCGCCGTGATGGCCGATTGCACTGCCAGCACCCGCGCTTGCAGGCTGGCAGGCAGGTTGCCCCCGAACCACGCCGCAGATGCGCCAAAAAGTGCCAGAATCAGCACCCATAGCAGCATTGACCCCTCATGGTTTCCCCAAACACCTGATATCTTGTAAATCAGCGGCTTCAGGGTGTGGGAATTGTCCACCACCAGCTTTACGGAAAAATCCGACACCAGAAACGCATAGGTCAGCGCGGCATAGCTGAAGGCCACAAGCCCGAATTGCAAGCTGGCCATGGGATTGGCCACCAGCATCCAGTCGCGCCAGCCTTTGTGCGCGCCGATCAAGGGAATGGCCGCCTGCGCAAGCGCAACAGCAAAGGCCAGCATAAGGGCGAAATGTCCAAGTTCTACAATCATGCGTACAGCAATAAACCAAACCCGCGCGCGCGCAAAGCCCTCTCAACGCGCAAATGCGCGACCGGACGTCACAGGTCAGTGCGCGTTGCGCTTATTGTCCTTTGGTGCAAGATGCCCGGTTTGGTCTTGACCCTTGCGCGCCGGCACGACAGCGTGGCGCAATAGATCACCACAAAAAGGGGCCGCGCATGACCAGCGACTTGTCCGATATTGACACGGTTCAGGCCGTTTTGCGCGACCATGCCTATGTCGCCGACCGCGCACTTTCGACTGTCGTGTTTCTGGCCCTCACCCTCAAACGCCCGATTTTCCTCGAAGGGGAACCGGGCACCGGCAAAACCGAAATCGCGCGCACCCTCGCTGCCGCTCTCGGGCGGCAGTTGATCCGACTGCAATGCTATGAGGGGCTGGATGCGTCCTCGGCGGTATATGAATGGAATTTCGCCGCCCAGATGCTGGCCATCCGCACCGCTCAGGTCACCGACACCGCTGCCGCGATAAAAGACACCTTGTTTGGCCCTGAATTCCTGATCGAACGCCCGCTTCTGCAGGCCATGCGCTCCCATTCCGGCGGCGCGCCGGTCCTGCTGATCGATGAGATTGACCGCACAGACGAACCCTTTGAAGCTTTCCTGCTGGAAGCGCTTTCTGATTATCAAGTCACCATCCCCGAACTTGGCACCATCGCAGCAGATGACCCGCCCATCGTCATCGTGACCTCGAACCGCACCCGCGAAGTGCATGACGCGCTCAAGCGGCGCTGCCTTTATCACTGGGTGGATTATCCGTCCTTCCAACGCGAACTCGACATCCTGACCGCGCGCGCCCCCGAAGCTTCGGCCACGCTGTCGCGCGAAATCGTGGCCTTCGTGCAGCGTCTGCGCACCGAAGATCTGTTCAAAAAACCCGGTGTCGCCGAAACCATTGACTGGGCAAAATGCCTGCTTGCGCTCGATGTGCTCGAACTCTCCCCCGAAGTGATTTCCGACACTTTGGGCGCAATCCTCAAATATCAAGACGACATTGCCCGCCTGCAAGGACTGGAAGCCAAACGTATTCTTGACGAGGCCCGCGCCGCGCTGGCCCCATCCGAACAGTCATGACCTTCATTCTGGCCAAAATATCCTGGGGTGAATTGGCGCAGCCAAGAGGGGCAACGCCCCTTGACCTTGTGTGATCCATGGCGCGCTACGCTGACATTCCTATCCCCGAGAATGGCAAACTCCTCGACAATATCACCCATTTCGCGCGGGCCTTGCGCCGTGCGGGCCTGCCCATCGGGCCGGGCCGGGTGCGGCTGGCCATTCAGGCGGTTGCCGCCGCAGGGTTTGATCGCAAGGCGGATTTTTACTGGACGCTGCATGCGGTCTTTGTGAACCGCCCCGAAGAACGGCAGGTCTTCAACCAGATCTTCCGGCTGTACTGGCGTGATCCGCGCTATCTGGATCATATGATGTCGCTGATGCTGCCCGCGATCCGCGGTGTTTCGGAAGAAAAAGCCGCCGATGCGGCAGCCAAGCGCGCGGCCGAAGCGCTTTTGGACGGCGCGCAGGCACCAGAGTCGCCACAGTCTGGTGACGACAGCCAACCGCCCGAAATCCAGATTGACGCCTCGCACACCGCCTCGGCCGACGAACGGCTGCGACATCTGGATTTTGAACAGATGTCCACGCAAGAAGTGGCAGCAGCCAAGCGCATGCTGGCGCAATTGTCGCTGCCGGTCAAACCGCTTGCGACCCGCCGTCTGCGCCCCAGCCCCATGGGCCGGACGCCGGACTGGCGCGCCAGCATGCGCGCGGCCCTGCGGCAGGGTGGCGAGATGACGCGCATTTACCGCCGTGCGCCCGCCACACGCTGGCCCGCGTTGGTTGTGTTATGCGACATATCGGGGTCGATGTCGCAATATTCGCGCATGGTGTTGCATTTCGTCCATGCTGTTGCCAACCAGCGCGGACAGGGCTGGGCGAAGGTGCATACCTTCACATTCGGCACGCGCCTTACCAATATTACCCATCATCTGCGCAGCCGCGATGTGGATGCGGCGCTGAATGCCGCGGGCGCGCAGGCACAGGACTGGCAGGGCGGCACGCGTATCGGCCAATGCCTGCGCAGCTTCAATGTGGACTGGTCGCGGCGGGTGCTGGGGCAGGGCGCGGTTGTGGTGCTGATTTCGGACGGGCTGGACCGCGATGATCCCGCCCTTCTGGCGCGCGAAATGCAGCGGCTGAACCTGTCCTCGCGCCGGTTGATCTGGCTGAACCCCCTGCTGCGCTGGGACAGTTTCGCGCCGCGCGCGCGCGGGATCCGCGCCATGCTGCCGCATGTGGACAGTTTTCGCGCCGGGCATTGCGTGGCGTCACTGGACGCCCTGGCGCGCGCGATTTCAGACGCACACGATAGTGGCGAGAAAGCGCGCCTTATGGCGATGCTGAAGGATTGATCCCGCGCCCGCTTTGCGTCACCATACCGCGCAGGAGGGGCCAATCATGCAGATCACTGCCCAGACTGACGGCCAGACTGTCATCAGCACGTTTGAAATGACACCGGGGACCTGCGCGGATGTGCTGGACGCGCTCAGCGATGCCTATGACAAGGTTATCCGGTTTCAACCCGGTTTTCTGGGGGCGGCGATTCATGTAAACGACGCCCAGACCCGCATTTCCACCTATTCACGCTGGCGCACGCGCACGGATTTTCAGGCCATGCTGCGCACGCCCGCGATGCGTGAACGCAACCGCGCTATCGCGCAGCTATGTGCGCGTTTTGAACCGGTAATGTATGATGTGGCCGCCGTCATCACCCCCGGCCCAGACGCAGCGCCAAAGTGATTCGCGCGTTTCTGGCGCTGGAGCTGCCCGCGCATATTCGCAGCCAGTTGGTGTTGCAGCAGTATCTTTTGCCGGTTGATCGCCGGGTCCCGCCAGAGAATTTTCACATCACGCTTGTGTTTCTGGGCGACAGCCCCGTGCACCAGTTGGAAGAATTGCACCTGGCCCTAAGCCAGTTCCCCATCCCCCCGCTGCAGCTGCAGATCAAAGGGTTGGGATTGTTCGGCAAGGACAAGCCGCATAACCTGCATGCGGTGGTGGCCCCTGATGCGGCGTTGTCGCGGTTTCAGGCCAAGCTCATGACGCTGGCGCGTGGCTGTGGGTTTGCCCTGCCGTCCAGACGTTTTCGCCCGCATGTGACATTATCTTATCTGCGCGCAGGCAGTTTTGACCGCATTGAACTGGAATCCGCAATCGTGCGCGATGCCCAGTTCAGAACCGACCTGTTTGAGACGCGTGAACTGGCCTTGTTCCGGTCGGTGTTGCGCCCCGATGGCGCGGAACATGATGTTCTGGAACGCTACGGTTCGGTGTAGTAGGCAAAGGCCAGATCAGAACCTGTAGCTGTGCAGTTGCGCGCCGTTCTGGCGCAGCCATGTGCGATGACGCTGATACGCGGGCATCAAATCCGCCACACAGGCCCAATAGGCGCGCGAATGGTCCATATGGCGCAAATGCGCGGCCTCATGGGCGGCAACATAGTCCAGCACCACAGGCGGGGCCATGATCAGCCGCCATGAAAACATCAACCGCCCGTCAGCGGTACAAGAGCCCCAGCGCGACCGCGTGTCGCGCAAGCTGATGGATGTTACCGCCTCTCCCAGCGTGTGCGCATAGGCACGCGCCGCCGGAACAAGCGCCCTGCGCGCATGCTCTTTCAGAAATGCCGCAACGCGCGCGGGGGTCTTGTCCCCCTCGGAGTCCGGCGGCACCAACAGAGTGTCGCCTTCAAGATGCATGCCCCGCGTGGGGCCGCTGGCGATATGCAGGGGCAGCCCCTTGAAGGCAATGGTGCTGCCAATCTGCACTGGCGTTTGCGTGGGCACGCGCTGCAGCGCCCCGCGCAGCCACTCCGCCTTCTCAGCAAGAAACCCCAGCGCAGCGGCCTTTGGCACTGTTTTGGGAATCGACAGGGTTACGCGCCCGTCAAGGCCCGACACCCGCAGACTCATTCGGCGCGCACGCGGACAACGGCGCATCGTGACCTGTATGGAAGGCGCACCCTCCAGCGCAATCACCTCGGTCTTGTCCGTCATCTTGTCAGGCTGTGCAGGCATGGCAGGGGTGTTTCATCTGATGGCCTGTGCATTCCAGGCGTGGATAGGGGGCTTTACAGGCCGCATCACTTATGGCACGGCAATTGGCTTGAAGGAAGGCACGCGAATAAAGGAAAACTCGATGTCCAATCCAGAATGGGGCGTGAAGCGCGTCTGCCCAGAAACCGGCAAACGGTTTTATGACCTGAACAAGAAACCGATCATCAGCCCTTATACCGGCAAGGAAGTCCCGATTGAAACCGTGGAACGCCGCGAGTCGGTTGTCGCGGCCATGGCAGAGAAGTCCAAGAAAGCAGTCAAGGATGACGATGATCTTCTGGTCGATGACGATGACACGGTAGATGTCGATGATGAATTGCTGGAAGACGAAGACGACGACACTGTCGCGCTGGATGATCTGGCCGACGTGGCCGGCGATGATGACGATTAAGCCCGCAATTTTTTGACGATACCGGATTTTCCTATTGCGTTGGCGGATTTGCTTTCGTAATAGGCGGTCATTGTCAGGAAGCTGGCAAAACGGTGGGGCCATAGCTCAGTTGGGAGAGCGCTTGAATGGCATTCAAGAGGTCAGCGGTTCGATCCCGCTTGGCTCCACCAAATAAAACAAAGACTTAGCGAGAAACAGTCCCGCCAGTGCGGGGCTTTTTCGTTTTGGGAAATACTGCGTCAGCGCGCTTGTGGAAATTGCCCTGTTGGTTTCCAGACATGTTGTCATCACGCACCCATCCTTCTACAGGCGCGATGTCATAGTTTTGTGATATTGTGGGTCCACGCAGTGCAGAACGGGTACCCCCTTTTTGCCACCACATGCCTGCACCTGCGCGCGCCGCAGATATACAGCAGCGCGCGCACATAAAATTCTGGAACGAGAGTCGTATTTGAACGCAAGCTTGTCCGATTTCACGACAAAACGGCGCCCACGATGCCGTAATTGAAGGCGGGAAGGAGTGTTCTGCATGCGCTATTCCGGTTTCAAAATTCTGAAAGAAGCCCTGAGCGGCCATAAAGGCTGGACGCCAGCATGGCGTGATCCCGACCCGAAGCCGCAATATGACATCATCATCATTGGCGGGGGCGGTCATGGGCTTGCGACGGCCTATTATCTGGCGCGCCAGTTTCACCAGTGCAATGTCGCGGTCCTTGAAAAAGGCTGGATCGGGGGCGGCAATGTGGGGCGCAATACCACCATCATACGGTCAAACTATTTGCTGGACGGAAATGAACCCTTCTACGAATTCTCCCTTAAACTCTGGGAAGGGCTGGAACAGGACCTGAATTACAACGCCATGGTCAGCCAGCGGGGCATTTTGAACCTTATCCATTCGGATGCGCAGCGCGACGCGTTCATGCGCCGCGGCAACGGGATGATCCTGCATGGCGCAGATGCGGAATTGCTCAGCGCCGATCAGGTCCGCCGCGAATACCCGTTCCTGAATTTCGACAATGCCCGCTTTCCCATCAAGGGCGGGTTGGCGCAACGGCGCGGGGGCACCGTGCGCCATGATGCAGTGGCCTGGGGCTATGCGCGCGGGGCTGACAGCCACGGCGTGGACATTCTCCAGAATTGCGAAGTGACCGGCTTCCGTATTGAAAACGGCAAATGCCTGGGGGTGGACACATCGCGCGGCTTCATTGGCGCGGGCAAGGTTGGCGTTGCGGTGGCGGGCAATTCCTCGCGCATCATGGCGCAGGCAGGAATGCGCCTGCCCATCGAATCCCATGTCCTGCAAGCCTTCGTCTCCGAAGGGCTGAAGCCCGTTCTGCCCGGCGTGATCACTTTCGGCGCGGGGCATTTCTACTGCAGCCAGTCCGACAAGGGCGGGCTCGTCTTCGGTGGCGACATCGACGGCTATAACTCCTACGCGCAGCGCGGGAACCTGCCTGTCATCGAGGATGTTGCGGAAGGTGGCATGGCACTGTTTCCGGGCCTTGGCCGTGTCCGCCTGCTGCGTATGTGGGGCGGCGTGATGGATATGAGCATGGACGGCTCCCCCATCATCGACCGCACCCATATTGATGGCCTCTATTTCAACGGGGGCTGGTGCTACGGGGGCTTCAAGGCCACCCCCGCATCAGGGTGGTGCTTTGCGCATCTTCTGGCCACGGACACCCCGCATGCCGTGGCCAAAGCCTATCGGTTCGACCGCTTCCGGCGCGGCCGCATGATCGATGAAAAAGGGATGGGCGCGCAGCCCAACCTGCATTGAGGGGCACCATGCAAGCTTCATCTTGCCAAAAATACTCAAATACGACGGCCTCGTTCAGGACCACCCGCCAAAGGGGGCGCGCATGATCATCACCCACCCGCTTCTTGGCCCCTGCGATGCGCAGGAATTCACCTATCTGGGCGATGCACGCCTGATCGACCGCCCCGATGGCATGACGGACGGGGCCGAAGATGCTTTTTATGATTATGCTTATCTGCGCGACAATCCGGCAGGACAGCACCGTGAATTATGGTTTCACGAAGCAGGGGACCGCAGTTGGCTGGTGGTCACGCGCGACACGCTGACCCATGAAATCCTGTCAGTGGAACTGGCGCGCGATGTGGCACGCAAGCAGGGGCGCAGCATATGAGCAGGCTATCCACAGGCGGGCAGATTGACCGCACAACGCGGCTGCGTTTCACCTTTGACGGGCTGCCCTATTATGGGCATGCAGGTGACACACTGGCCTCGGCATTGCTGGCCAATGGGGTGCGGCTGATGGGGCGGTCGTTCAAGTATCACCGCCCGCGCGGCGTGCTGTCTGCAGGCAGCGAGGAACCCAACGCGTTGGTGCACTTGCGCAAGGGCGGGCGGCAGGAACCCAACACGCGGGCCACAGTGGCGGAATTGTTCGACGGGCTGGAGGCCGCATCGCAAAATGCGTGGCCCAGCCTGAAACTGGACGCGCTGGCCATCAATGACCGGCTGTCGAATTTCCTGACAGCGGGGTTTTACTATAAAACCTTCATGTGGCCGGCGGCGTTCTGGGAAAAGCTGTATGAACCCATCATCCGGCGCGCGGCGGGGCTGGGGTCCATCACCACAGACCCTGATCCTGACAGCTATGACAGGGGTTTTCTGCATTGCGACCTGTTGATCATCGGCGCGGGGCCTGCAGGGCTGGCGGCTGCGCTGACTGCAGGGCGCGCGGGTGCGCAGGTCATTCTGGCGGATGAGGATTTTCGCATGGGGGGGCGGCTGAATGCCGAAACCCATGCCTTGGGCGACCAGTCCGGCGCCGATTGGGCGGCGGGCGCTGTCGCGGAACTGGCCAGCCTGCCCAATGTGCGGCTGCTGGCGCGCACCACAGTTCTGGGGGCGTTTGATCACGGCATTTACGGTGCAGTGGAACGCGTGGCCGACCATCTGGCGCAGCCCGCACCGGGCAAGCCGCGCCAGATCTTGTGGCGCATCTATTCCAAACGCGCGGTTTTATGCGCGGGCGCTATAGAACGGCCCATAGCCTTCGCCAATAACGACCGCCCCGGCATTATGCTGGCAGGCGCATTGCGCGCCTATGTCAACCGCTGGGCGGTGACGCCTGCGCAAACTGTGGCCGTGTTCACCAATAATGATGACGGCCACCGCACCGCGCGTGACCTGCGGGCCGTGGGTGTTGACGTGGCCGCGATCATTGACACCCGCGCGGATGCACCTGCCTGTGACGGCGTGCAGGTCATGGCGGGCGCGCAAGTGGTGGACAGCGCGGGGCGGCTGGGGCTGAAATCTGTCACAGTGCGGCAGGAGAACGGCCAGGAACACCGCATCAGCATCGGTGCGCTGGGCGTGTCGGGCGGCTGGAACCCGAATGTCGCGCTAAGCAGTCACCAACGCGGGCGGCCAGAATGGAATGATGCCATCGCCGCCTTTGTGCCCGGCGGCACGCTGCCACAGGGCATGCGCAGTGCAGGCGCAGCCGCTGGCCAGTTCAGCACGCAGGGCGCGCTTGCGGCCGGGGCAGGGGCCGCCATACAGGCCCTGTCGGATCTGGGCAAAACTGCGCAGGCCCCCGATTTGCCTATGGCCGAAGACGGGGCAACCCGCATCACGCCGTTTTGGCATGTGGGTGGCACGAAAGCGCGCGCATGGCTGGATTTCCAGAATGATGTGACCGTCAAGGACGTGACACTGGCCCATCAGGAAGGGTTCCGCGCTGTGGAGCACCTGAAGCGCTATACCACGCTGGGCATGGCCACGGATCAGGGCAAGACCTCGAATATGGGGGGGCTTGCGGTCATGGCCGAACTGACAGGCAAAAGCATCACGCAAACCGGCACAACCATATTCCGCCCGCCCTATACACCAGTTGCCATGGGCGTGCTTGCAGGCCGGTCAGTGGGGCGTGATTTCCGCCCCACGCGCCTGACCCCCAGCCATGACTGGGCCGTGGAACAGGGCGCGGTCTTTGTTGAGGTCGGAATGTGGCTGCGCGCGCAATATTTCCCCCGCGCGGGGGAATCTGACTGGCGTCAATCCGTGGACCGCGAAGTGCGCGCCACACGCGGCAGTGTGGGCGTGTGCGATGTCACCACGCTGGGCAAGATCGACGTGCAGGGCCGTGACGCGGCGGCATTCCTGAACCGCATCTATTGCAATGGCTTTGCCAAGCTGGCGGTCGGGCGCGTGCGCTATGGCCTGATGCTGCGCGAAGACGGCATTACCATGGATGACGGGACCGCCGCGCGTATGGCGCACGATCATTTCGTCGTCACCACCACAACGGCCAATGCCGTGGCGGTGTTTCGCCATATGGAATTCGCCCGCCAGTGCCTGTGGCCCGACATGGATGTGCAGCTGATTTCCACAACCGAAGCATGGGCGCAATTTGCCGTGGCCGGGCCAAAATCCCGCGCGTTGTTGCAAAAGATTGTGGACCCTGAATGTGACCTGTCCAATGACGGTTTCCCATTCATGGCCTGCGGGGAAATTACCGTGTGCGGCGGGTGCCCTGCGCGGTTGTTCCGCATCTCCTTCTCGGGCGAGTTGGCGTATGAAATTGCCGTGCCCACACGCTACGGTGATGCGCTGATGCGTCGATTGATGGATGCGGGCCGGGAATTCGATGTCACCCCCTACGGGACCGAGGCCTTGGGCGTCATGCGCATTGAAAAAGGCCATGCCGCCGGAAATGAACTGAATGGCCAGACCACAGCGCTGAATCTGGGCATGGGGCGTATGGTCAGCGACAAGAAAGACAGCATTGGCGCGGTTCTGTCGCGCCGCGAAGGGTTGCAGGACGAAAACGGCCTGCGGCTGGTGGGGTTCCTGCCCAAAAACCCGCAAGAGCGTGTGATGGCAGGCGCGCATCTGCTGGACAAGGGGGCCGATTTGCGCGCGGCCAATGATCTGGGCTATGTGACGTCAGCGTGCTATTCCCCCACGCTGAACAGCTATATTGCCATCGGTTTTCTGAAATCGGGCGAGACGCGCCTTGGCGAGGTGGTGCGCGCGGCGTCGCCCCTGACGGGCCATGATACCGAAGTCACAGTCGTGTCGCCGCATTTTGTCGACCCAAAGGGAGAACGCCTTCGTGCATGATCTTGTCCCCCTGACCGCGCTGGGGTCCAGTGCGCCGCAAACCGACACAATCGGCCCTGTCACCATAACCGAAAACCCTGATATGGCGCTGGTATCTGTTGCCGCGCGTCTGGGGCAGGAAGCGGCCTGCGCCAAGGGCCTGGCGGCCATTCTGGGCATATCTGCCCCCGATGTGGCGCGCTATGTCCAAGGCCCCACGCTGGGCGCCTTCTGGACCGCGCCGCAGTGCTGGATGGTGACAGGCCCCGACGACCCGCAATCAGCCCTGTTCGCCCGCCTGAAGGCTGAACTGGGGGACATGGCCAGCATAACCGACCAAAGCGGCGCTTGGGTGCGGTTTGATGTGCAGGGCGACCGGGTGGCCACGCTGTTTGAACTTCTGTGCAATCTGGACATGGCCCGCATGGCAGGTGGCGGCGCGCGGCGCACGGTCATTGACCATCTGGGCTGTTTCATGCTGTGCCATGGCGGCGGGGTTACAGTTTACGGCCCCAGATCGGGCGCGCGCAGCTTGCATCATGCCTTGATAACCGCCGCAAAGGCCGTGTTCTGACGGCAGGTCACGCCGATGGCACAGACCTGTTGTCCTGTACGCGGAACACGTTGATCTTACGACGTTCTTCTTCTGGGGGCAGGCCGTAGGTTTCCTGATACCGCTGCCGGAACGGACCCGCCGAGGAATAGCCGATTGCCAGCGCAACCTCTCGCATGGATTTGTTGGAATACAGCACCAGTTGCCGCGCCGCTGCCAGCCGCAGATTGCGGTAATAGGCCAGCGGGCTTTTATCTGTCAGCTTCTTGAATACCCGTTCCAGATGGCGCGGGGACATGTCGATCTGGTCGCAAATATCGGCAATGCTGATCGGATCTTCCAGATTTTCAGACATGATGCGCACGGCGCTGGCCACGGGTTCGGGCATCATATCGGCGGTGGCGGCCGCGCGCAGGGCTGGAATGCGCTGCCGGGTCCCTGCGCCGCGCCCCGGTTGGTGCTGGAACCAGCAGGCCACTTCGGTCATGACTTCCGGACCAAGGCGCGCGTCAATCAGCATCAGCGACAGATCGAACGCCGCCGCAGCGCCCGACACCGTCACGCGCCGCCCGTCGGTCATGATTACATCGTCGGTGTTTGCGTGGTCGGGGAATTCATCCGCGAAGGCCGCAGCATAGCACCAATGCACCGAACTGACGCGCCCCGCCATGACCCCCGCGCGCACCAGCGGAAACACCCCCCCGCTGACGGCACCAAGCACGGTTCCGTGGCGTTCCAACATGCGCAAGGTGGCGTTCCCGTGGCGGGGGTTGTCGAACTGCGCATTGGGGGGGCTAAGGATGATAAGATACTCCAGCGCGCCCGTTTGCGACAGGCTGGCCTGCGGGTGAAAGGTGACTTGCGCGCTGCTTTCAACGGGGGACCCGTGTTCTGATATCAGTGTCCAGCGAAACGCCTTTTGGCCTGCAATTTCATTGGCCGCGCGCAGCGGTTCAATCAGCGATGTCAGACATGCCATCGGAAACCCCGGAAAGATCAGGAAACCCAGATGGATATTTTCATTTCCGGTTGTCAAATCTACACTGTGGTGAAACATGGCGGTCATGTCCTGATCCTTTCATTGGGTGTTTGTGACGTGCGCTGTTCTGCAGTCAAGGAGGAATTCGCGTGACCGAGTCGCAATCTGCACCCCGCAAGGACATCAAGGCGCCGCTGTCGCAAAACCCCCATCTGGTGCGCGAGGAACGCGAAAAGGTGCTGGAAGTGGCCATCGGGCGCGAGGTGCGCGGCTACCGGCACCAGAAAGGTATGACCGTTGCCGATCTGGCGCAGGCCACAGGGCTGTCTATTGGCATGTTATCCAAGATTGAGAATGGCAACACATCGCCGTCGCTGACAACCCTGCAAACCCTGGCCAATGCGCTGAGTGTGCCGTTGACATCATTCTTCCGCCGCTTTGAAGAACACCGCGAAGCCGTGCATACCAAAGCGGGTGCCGGGGTCGAGATTGCGCGCGCGGGCACGCGGGCAGGGCACCAATATAACCTTCTGGGGCATATCGGGGGGAATGCCAGCGGTGTGATGGTGGAACCTTACTTGATTACGCTAAGCACCAGCGCTGACATTTTTCCAACATTCCAGCATGGCGGGATTGAGACGATTTACATGCTGGAAGGGGAATTGCTGTATCGGCACAGTGACCAACTGTACCATTTGCAACCTGGGGACACTTTGTTCTTCGATGCGGATGCGCCGCATGGTCCCGAAGGGCTGGAAAAACTGCCCGCGCGGTATCTGTCCATCATCGCCTATCCGCAGAACGGCTGACTGCGCTGCACTGTGGCGCGCAGGTGTGAGATTGCCTAAGTTTTCATCGATGTCGTAACTCTAGGGAAAAATATATTCTTCACAGTTGATTCTGGCGCAAGCGCTTGTTAGCTTTTGGTCAAGCGCAATTTGCAAGGGAATGGGTGATGTGCGGAATAGTCGGGCTGTTTTTGAAGGATCGGTCGCTGGAACCGAAGCTTGGGGCGATGCTGACGGATATGCTTGTCACAATGACCGATCGCGGCCCCGATAGCGCGGGCATTGCGATTTACGGGGCAGGGCAGGCCGGGCACGCCAAGCTTACGGTCCAGTCGGACACGGCCGATGCGGATTTTGCCACCTTGGCCGATGATCTGGGGCAGGCGCTGGGGGCCAATGTCACGCTGCGGCGTGCAGATACCCATGCAGTCCTGACCCTGCCCGCCGCACAGGCGCAGGGCGCACGCGATGCGCTGGCCAGGTTGCGCCCCGGCCTGCGCATCATGAGCGATGGTCAAAGCATTGAAATATATAAGGAAGTTGGCCTGCCGCGTGAAGTTGCCGCGCGTTTTGACCTTGCATCCATGTCGGGCAGTCACGGAATTGGCCATACGCGCATGGCGACCGAATCGGCGGTGACAACCCAAGGCGCGCATCCTTTCTCAACCGGGGCCGACCAATGCCTTGTGCATAACGGGTCGCTGTCCAACCACAACAACCTGCGCCGGACCCTGAAACGCGCGGGCGTGCGTATTGACAGCCAGAACGACACGGAAGTGGGCGCGGCCTATGTGACGTGGAAAATGCAACAAGGCGCAACCCTGGGGCAGGCGCTGGAAGGGGCGCTGTCAGACCTTGACGGGTTCTTTACCTTCGTGGTCGGCACCAAGGACGGTTTCGGCGTGGTGCGCGACCCGATTGCGTGCAAACCCGCTGTCATGGCGGAAACCGACCAGTATGTGGCCTTCGGGTCTGAATATCGCGCGTTGGTCAATCTGCCGGGCATTGACGCTGCCCGCGTCTGGGAACCCGAACCCGCCACTGTTTACTTCTGGAGTCACTGATCATGCAAACCATTGATCTTGCTACCCAACCCTTGCGTGAACTGAACAGCACGCTTCAGGCGCAGTCAGCGCAGACCAATGCCACCGCATGGGAAGTGCTGAACCCGCGCGGCGCGCATGCCATTGCGGTGGGGCTGGATGCCCCTATCGAAGTGACCGTGCGCGGTGTGACCGGCTATTACTGCGCGGGCATGAACAAACAGGCGCGTATTCATGTCACCGGGTCTGTCGGCCCGGGTGTGGCGGAAAACATGATGTCGGGCACAGTTATCATTGATGGCGATGCCAGCCAATATGCAGGGGCCACGGGGCGCGGCGGCCTGCTGGTGGTCAAGGGCAACGCCTCATCGCGCTGCGGCATTTCCATGAAGGGCATCGACATCGTGGTGCATGGCAATGTGGGCCATATGTCGGCCTTCATGGCGCAGGCGGGCAATCTGGTGGTGTGTGGCGACGCGGGCGATGCGCTGGGCGATTCCATCTATGAAGCGCGCCTGTTCGTGCGCGGGTCCGTCAAAAGCCTGGGCGCGGATTGCGTGGAAAAGGAAATGCGCCCGGAACATCTGGAAATCCTGCGCGATTTGCTGGATCGCGCGGGCGCTGATGCGAAGCCAGAGGAGTTCCGGCGCTACGGCTCGGCCCGCAAATTGTATAATTTCAACATCGATAATGCGGCTGCATATTGAAGGACATGACGATGACTGACCATGACACCCGCATTCCCCGGACCGTTCCCATCCAGTCGGCAACTTTCACAAACCCGATAAATGCCGAAATCCGGCGGGCTGCCGCGACAGGTATTTACGACATTCGCGGGGGCGGGGCAAAACGCAAGGTGCCGCATTTTGACGACCTGCTGTTTCTGGGCGCGTCCATCAGCCGCTACCCGCTGGAAGGCTACCGCGAAACCTGTGACACGCGTGTGACCCTTGGCACGCGGTTTGCGAAAAACCCCATTGAGCTGGACATTCCCATCACCATTGCGGGCATGAGTTTTGGCGCGCTGTCCGCGCAGGCCAAGGAAGCGCTGGGGCGCGGGGCATCGGCTGCGGGCACATCCACCACCACAGGCGACGGCGGCATGACGCCGGAAGAACGCGGGCATTCCAGCAAGCTGGTTTATCAATATCTTCCATCGCGTTACGGCATGAACCCCGATGACCTGCGCCGTGCTGATGCGATTGAAATTGTCGTGGGACAGGGGGCGAAGCCGGGCGGCGGGGGTATGTTGCTGGGCCAGAAGATTTCGGACCGGGTTGCGGAAATGCGCACCTTGCCCAAAGGGATTGACCAGCGTTCGGCCTGTCGTCACCCTGACTGGACGGGACCTGATGATCTGGAAATCAAGATCCTTGAATTGCGGGAAATCACCGGCTGGCGGGTGCCGATCTATGTGAAGGTTGGCGGGACGCGGCCCTATTATGACACGGCGCTGGCGGTCAAGGCGGGCGCGGATGTGGTGGTTCTGGATGGCATGCAAGGCGGCACGGCCGCCACGCAAGATGTATTTATCGAACATGTGGGCCTGCCGACGCTGGCCTGTATCCGCCCCGCTGTGCGTGCGTTGCAGGATCTTGGGATGCACCGCGAAGTGCAGCTTGTCATCTCTGGTGGTATTCGCACCGGGGCGGATGTGGCCAAGGCGTTGGCGCTGGGCGCGGATGCGGTAGCGATTGGCACGGCGGCATTGATTGCACTGGGCGACAATGACCCCAAATGGGAATCCGAATACCAGAAGCTGGGCACCACCACGGGCGCGTATGATGACTGGCACGAAGGGCGCGACCCTGCCGGTATTACGACCCAGGACCCCGAACTGGCCGCGCGTCTGGACCCGGTGGAGGCAGGCCGCCGCCTGCGCAATTACCTGAAGGTCATGACGCTGGAAGCGCAGACCATCGCGCGCGCCTGCGGGCACAACCATTTGCACAATCTGGAACCCGAAGACCTGTGCGCGCTGACCATGGAAGCGGCTGCCATGGCGCAGGTGCCGCTGGCGGGCACGGACTGGTATCCGGGCAAACCGGGGTCTGGCTACTGAAACTTTTGGCGCGGGTCGGACGGGGGGTCGGCCCGCGCAGTCACTTAAAAAAACACGCGACCAACAGGGACAAGAAAATGACACTCGATCTTGCAAGCTTTGCAGCGGAACGCGGCATCAAATATTTCATGATTTCGTTCACGGATCTGTTCGGTGGGCAGCGGGCCAAACTGGTGCCCGCACAGGCCATTGCCGACATGCAGCAGGCGGGCGCGGGATTTGCCGGTTTCGCCACATGGCTGGACCTGACACCTGCCCATCCCGACATGCTGGCGGTGCCCGACCCGTCATCGGTCATTCAATTGCCATGGCAACCGGATGTGGCATGGGTGGCGGGCAATTGCATCATGGAAGGGCAGGATGTGGCACAGGCCCCGCGCAATGTGTTGCGCCGCCTGATTGATGAGGCCGCAACCGAAGGACTGCATGTCAAAACCGGTATCGAGGCCGAATTCTTCTTGCTGACCCCGGCAGGCGACCAGATTTCAGACCCGTTCGATACAGCCGCCAAACCCTGCTATGACCAGCAGGCCGTGATGCGCCGCTATGATGTGGTGCGCGAAATCTGCGATTACATGCTGGATCTGGGCTGGGGCCCCTATCAGACCGACCACGAAGATGCCAATGGCCAGTTTGAAATGAACTGGGAATTCGATGATGTTCTGGCCACGGCTGACAAGCACAGTTTTTTCAAGTTCATGACCAAATCCGTGGCCGAAAAGCACGGCTTCCGCGCGACATTCATGCCCAAACCCATTGAGGGGTTAACCGGCAACGGGTGCCATGTTCATATCTCGGTCTGGGATGGCAAGGGCAAGGACGCGACAGCCAATGTTTTCGCCAGTGACAAGGGGCAGGGCCAGACGGGCGAGTTGGGCTTGTCGGACAAGGGGCGCGCGTTTCTTGGGGGGATCATGAAACATGCATCCGCCCTTGCGGCGATTACAAACCCCACTGTGAACAGCTACAAGCGCATCAATGCGCCGCGCACTATTTCCGGGGCCACATGGGCACCCAATTCCGTGACCTGGACAGGCAATAACCGCACGCATATGGTGCGCGTACCCGGCCCGGGGCGGTTTGAATTGCGCCTGCCGGACGGGGCCGCGAACCCGTATCTTTTGCAGGCGGTCATCATTGCGGCCGGGCTTAGCGGCATTCGCACCAATGCCGACCCCGGCAAGCGCTGGGATATTGACATGTATGCTGAAGGTCACAAAGTTGAAGGCGCGCCAAAACTGCCGCTGAACATGCTGGACGCGCTGCGCGCCTATGAGGCTGACAGTGACTTGACACAGATGATGGGGGCGGAGTTTTCCAGCGCCTATCTGAAGTTGAAGAAACAGGAATGGAATTCCTTTGTGTCGCATTTCAGCCGCTGGGAACGGGAACACACGCTGGATATATGACGCCGCGCTTTGGGGCGTTCTGGGCGCGCGTTGGCGCATGTCGTGCAAAACTGGGAACCGGTTTTTGCAAAAAAACATGCGAAAACATGCGGTTAGAGTGGGTCGCGTGACTGCGAATGAACGCGACACGCTTTAGCGGCCCAGTTCCACCACCACAGCGCCCAGTGCAATCAGCACCATCAGTGCCAGTTTGCGCGGGCCGACGCGTTCGCGCAAGATGAACCAGCCGATCAGCGCTGCAAACACTGTGGAGGTTTCGCGCAGAATTGCCGCCTCGCCAACCTTGCCCACCAATGTGGCAATCATCACGCCCCCGAAACTGATATAGGCAATCAATGCCCCCGCCAGCCCGCGCAGCAATAACGGCGCAGGGCGGGGCGGGTGCGTCATGCGCCGGTAGCGCGCCCATGCCAGTATCGGAAAATCCAGCGCTGTAAGGAAAAAGAACCACGCTAAAAAGCTGAACGGATCGCCTGACAGTCGGATGGCCCACGCATCATAGGTGGTATAGACCGCCACCATCACCCCGCCCGCAAGCGCCCATCCCAACCCCAGTTTCAGCGCGCGCAGGTCAATCTGTTCTTCCGACAGGTTGCGCAGCGCCAACAGCAGAATGCCGCCCGACAAGCAGGCAACGCCCAGCCATTGCAGAACTGTGTAGCTTTCGCCAAAAATTGCCATTGCGGCAATCACGGTGATAACCGGGCCGGTGCCCCGCACAACCGGATAAACCACTGTATACGCAGCCTTTTCATAGGCCAGTGCCATGGCCAGCTTATAGATGAAATGAATGACAATCACGCCCAGCAAGACCGGCCACATTGCGGCACTGGGCCAGTTCACGAAGAACAGCGCGATCGGGGCCGACAACACCGCCAGCCACATGTCAATGGACCCGCGGGTAAGCCACGGGTCATGCGCGCCCTTTTGCAACGCGCCGAAAACCGCATGGGCCAACGCAGATGTCAGCGCAAGGATCGTGGCCAGCCGCGCGCCCTCGGGCGTGCCAACAAGCGAAAGTAGCCAGTCACCCATTTAAGTCTGCCTAAAATATTAACCTGTTCAGGATATACCCTTGCCCCCATGGCGACAAGGGGTCAGCGGTCGCGCCCGGCCTTTTCCGCAAGGCCAGACACCCCTTCGCGCCGGGCCAGTTCAGCGTCGATCTGCGCAAGCGTCACCCCGCGCGCCGCGCACATGACCAACAGGTGGTAAATCACATCCGCCGCCTCTGATGTCAGGCGGTCGGGGTCACCCTTGACGGCCTCGATCACGGCCTCGATGGCTTCCTCACCGAATTTCTCGGCGCATTTTTCTGGGCCTTTGGCCAGTAATTTAGCAGTCCAACTGCTGTCGGCGTCTGCTGCCGCGCGCTGCGCGATTGTGGCGGCCAGCCGGTCCAGCGCGCTCATGTCAAGCGCACCGGTAGGCCAGCGGCGGCCATATGCGCCTTGGCCTGCCCTATTGTGTATTCCCCGAAATGAAAGATGGACGCCGCCAGTACCGCAGATGCCCCGCCCATTGTCACCCCCTCGACCAGATGATCCAATGTGCCCACCCCGCCGGACGCAATAACCGGCACGGGCACAGCGTCCACAATGGCGCGTGTCAATGGCAGGTTGAAGCCCGCGCGCGTGCCGTCGCGGTCCATGCTGGTCAGCAATATCTCGCCCGCGCCCTTGGCCGCGACAGTGCGGGCAAATTCCACCGCGTCAATGCCCGTGGGTTTGCGCCCGCCATGCGTGAAAATTTCCCATTTGCCGGGGGCAACAGTCTTCGCGTCAATCGCCACGACAATGCATTGGCTGCCGAACCGGTCTGCGGCCCGCGCCACCACGTCAGGGTCTGCCACAGCGGCAGAATTGAAGCTGACCTTGTCGGCCCCTGCCAGCAACAGCGCGCGCACATCTTCAACACTGCGCACCCCGCCGCCCACGGTCAGCGGCATAAAACACTGCTCGGCGGTGCGGGTAACAAGGTCGAACATGGTGCCGCGGTTTTCATGGGTCGCGTGAATGTCCAGAAAGCACAATTCATCCGCACCCGCCGCATCATAGGCGCGCGCGGCTTCCACCGGGTCGCCAGCATCGACAAGGTCAACGAAATTCACGCCTTTGACCACGCGGCCATCAGCGACATCAAGGCAGGGGATGATGCGTGTTTTCAACATGTCGCCCTTTTAGCGCCCCGCGCGCCGCGCGAAAAGGGGCATTTGACAAGGATCAAGGACGCGCGGCGCAATTTGCACCACAATGGGGGTCAACTGGAAGGAATCCATCCCATGACTGACCTTATCCCCCTTGAAACGCGCAAGGCGCAGCTGACTGAACGGCGGCTGGAATTGATGGCGCGCATGAATTTTGTTGATCAGGAATTGTCCAATCCCGGCAGCCCTGATTGGGAAGAAAACGCGACCGAGCATGAAGAAGATGAAACCCTAAATGCCCTGGGCCAGTCCGCACAGGCCGAATTGCGCATGATCGACGCGGCATTTGCCCGTCTGGCACAGGGCGACTACGGGTTTTGTACCATCTGCGGCGCGGAAATCAGTGCTGCGCGGCTGGACCTGCTGCCTGCAACTCCGTTTTGCAAGCGGTGCGCGCAGTAACATCATCTTGCATGGGCACGCGCCAGCGCATATACGCGCGCCATGTTGGACCATGCCCCGAACCGCCCCGCTTTGCCGCCCGAAATCGCGCGGCGCAGAACCTTCGCCATTATCTCGCATCCTGATGCGGGGAAGACGACGCTGACCGAGAAATTTCTGTTGTTCGGGGGCGCCATCCAGATGGCAGGGCAGGTCCGCGCAAAAGGCGAGGCGCGGCGCACAAGGTCGGATTTCATGCAGATGGAAAAAGACCGTGGCATCTCGGTGTCCGCGTCGGCGATGTCGTTTGATTATGGCACATACCGCTTCAATCTGGTGGACACGCCCGGCCACTCTGATTTCTCGGAAGACACATACCGCACACTGACAGCTGTTGACGCTGCCATCATGGTCATTGACGGGGCAAAAGGCGTGGAGTCGCAGACCCGCAAACTGTTCGAGGTGTGCCGCCTGCGCGACCTGCCCATCTTGACCTTTTGCAACAAGATGGACCGCGAAAGCCGCGAAACTTTCGATATTATTGACGAAATCCAACAAAACCTTGCGATTGACGTGACCCCGGCAAGCTGGCCCATCGGGCAGGGCGCGGATTTTCTGGGCTGCTATGACCTGCTGCACAACCGGCTGGAGCTGATGGACCGTGCCGACCGCAACAAAGTCGCGGAAAGCGTTGTGCTTGACGGGTTGAATGACCCCAGAATGGCCGATCATGTGCCCCCGCATTTACTGGCGCAGTTGCGCGAAGAAGTTGAAATGGCGCGCGAATTGCTGCCCCCGCTGAACCCGAAATCCGTCATGGAAGGGCATTTGACCCCGATCTGGTTCGGGTCCGCGATCAATTCCTTCGGCGTCAAGGAGTTGATGCGTGGAATCGCCGAATACGCCCCCGAACCCCAGCCCCAGACCGCGCAATCGCGCCAGATTGCGCCCGAAGAAGACAAAGTGACGGGCTTTGTATTCAAGGTTCAGGCGAATATGGACCCCAAGCACCGCGACCGCGTAGCCTTTGTGCGGCTGGCCTCAGGGCATTTTGAACGCGGCATGAAATTGTTGCACGTGCGTTCCAAAAAACAGATGACGGTTGCAAGTCCGGTCCTGTTTCTGGCCGCAGACCGCGAATTGGCAGAGGAAGCCTGGGCCGGCGACATTATCGGCATTCCCAACCACGGGCAGTTGCGTATCGGGGATGCGCTGACCGAAGGCGAGGCCCTGCGTTTCAGCGGTATTCCGTCCTTTGCGCCCGAATTGTTGCAGGCGTGCCGCGCGGGTGACCCGATGAAGGCCAAGCATCTGGACAAGGCGCTGACGCAATTCGCTGAAGAAGGTGCTGCAAAGGTGTTCAAGCCGGTCTTCGGGTCAGGCTTTATTGTCGGGGTTGTGGGCCAATTGCAGTTTGAAGTTCTGGCCAGCCGCATAGAGCTGGAATATGGTCTGCCTGTGCGGTTTGAACCAACCCAATTCACATCCGCCCGCTGGGTTGCAGGCGACAAGCTGGCCGTGGAGGCATTCACTGCCGCCAATAAGCAACATATGGCGACCGATAGTGACGGTGACCCTGTGTTCATGACCCGGCTGCAATGGGATATTGACCGTGTCGGGCGCGATTACCCTGATATTCGCCTGACTGCGACCAAGGAAATGATGGTCTGAACCGCGCCTGTTCCGTTGTCTGGCGATATGTCATATAACAACGGCGTGTTTCGCAAAACACATCCTTTGCATCAGCAGGGGACGGGCGCGGGCAGCCTGCGTTAGTAGCTGCGGATAAGCCCGACCAACCTGCCTTGTACCTGCACCTGATCATCGCGCAGCAGGCGGGTTTCATAGGCCGGATTGGCGGCTTCCAGTGCGATCATGCCATTGTGCCTGCGAAAGCGTTTCAGTGTCGCTTCATGCCCTTCGACGAGTGCCACGACAATATCACCGTTATCCGCGGTATCCTGTTCCCGGATGACCACTATATCCCCGTCATTGATGCCAAGATCGATCATAGAATCGCCCTGCACCTCCAGGGCGTAATGCTGTTTGCGCCCGTCCAGCATGGACCCGGGCACAGCGACATTGCGCACCACTTCGCTGATGGCTTCAATCGGGGTGCCTGCCGCGATTTTACCCATGATGGGCAAGGTCATGGCCGATGCTTCCACCGCCATGGACGCAAGGGGGGGGGCGGGTTTATCCTGCGCGCCACCATCGACCACCTGTGCCACAAACCCGTCGCGCGACAGGGCGTCTGGGAGTTTGAGGACTTCAATAGCGCGGGCGCGATGGGGCAGGCGGCGTATGAAACCGCGTTCTTCCAATGCTGTGATCAACCTGTGGATGCCGGATTTTGACCGCAGGTCCAGCGCATCCTTCATTTCGTCAAATGAGGGTGCGACCCCGTCCTGTTCCATCCGCTTATGGATCAATGTCAACAGGTCGATCTGCTTTCGTGTCAGCATGGGGGCCCCCGTCAGGATGTGAAATGCAGGTATTCACCTTATGTTCTACACGCGTTCCCCGAATGTGTCAACCGATGTTACAGCATTATATAGCGCATCGGCTCGCCCGCCTTGCGCGGCCCCTCACCGGCAGGGTGCACCAGCAACGCATCAGCGCCTGCCAGCACCGTCAGAAGCGAACTGTCCTGATTTCTGACTGGCGCAATTGTTGGCCCCGGCCCAAGTGTGGCGCGCATGTAATGCGTGCGCGGTCCGTTCGCAGGCAGGTCACAGGCAAGCGCAGCGGTTGCCGTGGGCAGTGGCCATTCGCCCAGCCCTTGCATCGCGCGCAGGGCAGGGCGCATGAACAAATGGGCGCAAACAATTGAAGACACGGGGTTTCCGGGCAGGCCAAGCAGAAGGGACTGGCCCAATGTGCCAGCCATCAGCGGTTTTCCGGGGCGCAGCGCAATCTTGTAGAAGCTGCGTTTGGCCCCCAGCATGTCGGCCACAGGGCCGACCAGATCGTGATCCCCGACCGACGCCCCACCGATGGTGACGATCATATCCGCCCCTGCCGCCAGTTCAAACACGGCACGCAAGGATGTTTCAGTGTCCGATGCAATGGGCAGGATGCGCGCGCGGGCCCCTTCGGCTTCGGCCAATGCCTTGATGGCAAACGCATTTGACGCAATGATCTGGTCCGCCCTTGGCGTGCCACCGGGCATGACAAGTTCATCCCCCGTCGCAATGATTGCCACATCCGGGCGGCGGCTGACCGTGACATTCGGGCAGTTCATGGACGCCAAAAGCGCCAGTGCAACAGCGCTAAGCCTGCGCGGGGCGGTGACAATGTCGCCTTGCGTGAAATCCACGCCCCGCGGGCGAATATGCGTGGCGTGGTCCAGTTTCCCCGGCAGGGTGACCCAGCTTTCATTGGTTGTGACGTCTTCTTGCAGCACCACGCGCCCCACGCCGGAAGGGATGGGCGCGCCGGTGAAAATGCGCACAGCCTCGCCGGTGGCCACTGTCCCCGAAAACGCATGTCCGGCGGCGGCTTCGCCGATAAGGCGCAGGTCGGCCCCGGCCTGCGCGTCGGCGGGCACCCCGTATCCATCCATGGCAGAGGCCGCGAAGGGGGGCTGGTCTCGCTGCGCGCAGACGGCTTCGCGCAACACCCGCCCCGCGGCATGTTCCAACGGCAGGCTTTCTGTGCCCAGCGGTTGCACCAGCGCGAAGACGCGGGCCAGGGCTTCCTCGGGGGGGATCATGTGTCCACCTCATAGCGGCCAGATTTGCCGCCATCTTTCAGCACCACGCGCGTGTTGGTGATGGTCATCGACTTTTCAGCGGCCTTGAGCATGTCATACACGGTCAAGGCTGCAACTGATGCGGCGGTCAGCGCTTCCATCTCCACCCCGGTCTGGCCGGTGGTGCGCACTTCCGCGCGGATGCGCACGCCGGGCAAGCTGCTATCGGGGGTCAGCTCCACGCTGACCTTCGTAATGGGCAAGGGGTGGCACAGCGGGATCAGATCCGCGCAGCGTTTTGCCCCCATGATGCCCGCCAGCCGCGCAACACCCAGCACATCGCCTTTCTTGGCGCGGCCTTCGGTCACCAATGCCAGCGTTTCGGGCAGCATTTGCACGGTGCTTTCTGCCACTGCCACCCGCGCCGTATGGGACTTTTGCGACACATCGACCATATGCGCGTGGCCATCAGCGTCAAAATGTGTCAGTTTTTCCACATTACACCTTTTCGCAGGGGATAGGGGCCAGCAAGTCGCGCGTGGCCGCTGCTACATCGGGCTGGCGCATCAGGCTTTCGCCAATCAGGAAACTGCGCGCGCCATATGTGGCCAGATCTGCCAGATCGGCGGGCGTGTAAATCCCACTTTCGGCCACCAGCAGCTTGCCATCCGGCACCAGTTTCGACAGGCGGCGCGTGGTGTCGAGTGTCACCTCGAATGTGTTGAGGTTGCGGTTATTGATGCCCAGCAGGGGCGATTTCAGCGCCAGTGCGCGGTCAAGTTCATCCTCGTCATGCACTTCAACCAATACATCCATGCCCCAGCTGAAAGCCGCATCTTCCAACTCCTGCGCCTGCGCATTACTGACGGACGCCATGATGATCAGGATACAATCGGCATTGAGTGCGCGCGATTCAGCGACCTGCCATGTGTCATACAGAAAATCCTTGCGCAGGGCGGGCAGGGCCACAGCATTGCGTGCCGCCAAAAGGAAATCATCGGCGCCTTGAAAACTGGGCGTGTCGGTCAGCACACTTAAACATGTGGCCCCGCCATCGGCATAGGCGCGCGCCAGTGCGGGTGGGTCAAACTCTGCGCGGATCAGGCCCTTGGACGGGCTGGCCTTCTTGATTTCGGCAATCAACCCGTAGCCGCCGCGTTGCGCATGGGCCAGCGCTTGGGCAAAACCGCGCGGCGCGCTGGCGCTGCGGGCGGCTTCTTCAACCTGCGCCAGCGGGCGTTCGGCCTTGCGCGCGGCAACATCTTCCAGCTTATAGGCTTTGATCTTGTCCAGAATGGTGGCCATGTGGGGTCCCTTCGTTTCACTCTTTCGCAGGGCTGATTTTCGCCAGCGCGTTGACTGTCCGCATGGCCGCACCTGATGCAATGCTGTCGCGGGCGCGTTCCACGCCCTCGGGTAGGGTGGTGGCCCTGTCGGCAACGACAAGTGCCGCCGCCGCGTTCAGCAACACCGCATCGCGGAAGGCAGCGCGCCCGGCGCCTTGTAACATGGCCAGCAATTCCACGGCGTTTTCCTGCGGACTGCCGCCCAACAATTCCTCAAACGCATGGACGGGCAGGCCGGCTTCTTCGGGATGCAGGGTAAATTCGCGCAAGCTGCCATCTTCCAGCGCGACAACCCGGCTTTCGGCTGCAATAGACAATTCGTCGGTGCCATCCCCGCCATGGACCAGCCACGCCTTGTCCGACCCAAGCGCGCGCAGCGTTTCGGCCATGGGGCGCAGCAGGTCGGGGGAAAACGCCCCTGTCAGCTGGCGTTTGACATTGGCAGGGTTGGTCAGCGGACCCAGAATGTTGAAAATCGTGCGCGTGCCAAGTTCCGCACGCACCGGCCCGACATGGCGCATGGCGGGGTGGTGCATCGGCGCCATCATAAACCCTATGCCCACCTCGCGCAGGGCGCGTTCCACCACTTGCGGTCCCACCATGACATCAATGCCAAGTGCGCCCAGCGCGTCTGCGGCCCCGGATTTCGATGACAGGTTGCGGTTGCCATGTTTGGCGACTGGCACCCCTGCCCCCGCCACAACGAAGGCCGTCGCCGTGGAAATATTCAGCGTGCCCTTGCCATCGCCGCCAGTGCCTACAATGTCCATCGCGCCATCAGGGGCATGGACCTTGACGCATTTGGCGCGCATCACACTTGCGGCAGCGGCATATTCATCAACGGTTTCGCCACGGGTGCGCATGGCCATCAGGAGCCCGCCGGTTTGCGCGGGCGTGGCTTGCCCTTCAAACAGCAGGTTGAAAGCGGCCTCGGCCTCGGGGCGGGTCAGGGGGCGGGTGGCGGCAATGCCGATCAGCGGCTTCAGGTCATCCATCACGCGCCGACCTTCGCCATGTCCAGAAAATTGCGCAGCATCGCGTGCCCGTGTTCCGAGCGTATGCTTTCGGGGTGGAACTGCACCCCTTCAATAGGCAAATCGCGGTGGCGCAGGCCCATGATCAGCCCGTCTTCCAGCCAGGAAGTGATTTCCAGACAGTCGGGCAGGGTGTCCCGATCGACCACCAGCGAATGATAGCGTGTCGCATTCAAGGGCGATGGCAGGCCCGCGAACACCCCCGTGCCGCCATGATGCATCGCGCCCAGCTTGCCATGCACGATCTGGGGCGCGCGCACGACCTGTCCGCCAAACGCCTGCCCGATGGTCTGGTGGCCCAGGCACACACCCAGCAGGGGCACCCGCGCATCTGCCGCCGCCAATGTCAGCGGCAGGCACACCCCAGCCTGATCGGGGTCGCAGGGACCGGGTGACAGCACAATCGCGGACGGGTTCAGCGCCATGGCCTGTTGCACATCCAGCGCGTCATTGCGGTGCACAACCACATCTGCGCCCAACTCGCCAAAATAATGCACAAGATTATAGGTGAAGCTGTCGTAGTTATCGATCAATAGCAGCATGGGCGGGGCCTTGACGGTTGGGGTGGGCGGCCTGACTTTCGGGCACCCGCCCTACATGCCCGCCCGTGGGCCAGAAGGTCAAGCCTGCAGGGCGCAATCTGTTTGATCACAGGGCGCTTTTGTGGAAAGGATGGCATGTGCGGCAGGGCTGGTGCCGAGGATGACTGCGTGACAGCGCAGGCGCCTATCGCGAACAGCACTGTTTCAGTTAGAGTGGGGAATTCGCGTGAACAGCATTGGTGTTGCGGGCTTTGGTCTTGGGCTGGTCATTGCTGCGGTAGGGGTTCTGGGGCTTGCAGTGGCGTTCCCGCCGCAAGTGTCGCCCCCCGCACCAATGGCCGTTATTGACAGCGAAAACCCGACAGAGGGGGAACCCTTGATCGCGGCTGACGGGGGTGGTCCCGAACTGGTGTTGTCCGATGCTGTGGACCAGCCGCCCGCAGTCTCCGCGCAGACTATGCAAACAGACGGCGCTGACGCAGACCGGCCCGTAACAGCGGCTGTGCCTGAGTTGCCGCGCCATGACCAGACCCGCCCACAGGATGCGGTTGCCCCGTCCGCCCCGGCCGATGACCGGCTTGCCCCCATCGCCGACGGGGCCGGGGACGTGGCCTCGATGGCGCAGATTCCGGACCTGTCCGCGCCCGTGGTGCAAGCTGTCCCAGACCGCCCCATGGCAGCGCGCCCCCCTGCCGCGCTTTCGCCCGATGCAGGCACCACAGCTGATATGCAAGCGGACATGCCCGCCGACGCCCCCCCCGCGCCAGTCCGGCAGGACGCGCGGATTGAACTGTCCCCCGTGGCGCAGGGAACGGGCCGCGCGCCGGGGGCAGGGGATGATATGCCCCCCTCGTTGCCTGCGCCATTGCCCGCCCAAACCAGGGGGGCAAACACCGATGCTGCGCCCCTGCCAGACACGGATCAACCGCAGCCCGCCCCGCCGGCAACGCAAACCCCGCCCGGTGACGCCGCCGACCCCGTGCCGGTCCCTGCCGACGCCCCTGATGGTGCTGCGATGCCCGGAACCCGCGTAGCGGGCCTGCCCGGCCTGCCGCCATCGCCGCGCGCGCCCGTGTCCGCGCTGCCTGTTGCCACTGATGACGCGGGTTCAGACGACACGGAAGCGGATGACATGGACACGGGCGCCCCCGAACTGGCGGGCACCGCGCTGGAACGCAACGCCATTCCAGTTGAGGGCGCGGCGGACCAGCCCTTTATGGCGATCGTGCTGAATGATCCCGGCTTGCCCATGCCGTTGCGGCGGGATCTGGCGGCGCGTGATCTGCCCTTCACCGTTGCGCTGAACCCCATGGACCCAAGCGCCACGGAAGCTGCGGAATTGTATCATGGCGCTGGCAAGGAAGTGTTGATTCTGGCCAATGGCATTCCCGCGGGGGCCACGGCGTCCGATATTGATGTCACGTTCGGGGCCTATTTCGACAATGTGCCGCTGGCTGCGGGCGTCATCGATTTGCCGCGCGATGGTTTCGTGCGCAACACGCGGCTATCCTCCGAGGTGATGAAAGTTCTTGCGCGCGACGGCTACGGGCTTGTGACTTTTGCAGGCGGGTTGGGGCAGGCGGCGCGCAGCGCTGCCGCGATGGGCGTGCCCCATGCTGAAATATTCCGCACCCTTGACGCCGAAGACGAAAGCGCGCTTACCATCCGGCGTTTTCTGGACCGCGCGGTGTTTCAGGCCAGTCAGGTCGGGTTTGTGATGGTTTTTGGGGAAGCCAGCACCCAATCAACGCTTGATGCGCTTGATTTGTGGCAATCCGAAGGGCGTGTTGATCAGATTAGCCTTGTTCCGGTATCCGCCATCCTGCTGCGCCAGTAAGACGCGCGACGCACCGGACGCATGCTGCCTGAACAGGCAAAGCCAAGATGACAATGTCTGGCCCGGAACGGCCAGGGCAGGAATTTCATCTTGAGAAATATGATCGTTATGGATAGAGCACAGCTTCAGGCCCCTTGCTGGAACTGGTAGACAGACCAGACTTAAAATCTGAGGCTCGTATGGGCGTGAGGGTTCGAGTCCCTCAGGGGCCACCATTCCACAGTTACCCGACCTGCAATGCAGTGCTGTGGGCAATTGGGGGGCGTGTGGGCGCACGCCGCTGGTTTGGCAGGAAACCAGTCTGCACCCCGCTGCGCGGCAACGCGCTGTGCCCAATAGGGGCGGATACCACGCATTATGTGGGGGCATTTCATCATCACCCTTGCCGCAAGACGGGTCACGATGACCAGAACCGTAGTTCGATCTGCCTGAATTCAGGCAGTTTGGCAGAACCTGATGCGCCGGAAGGCGAAAACACTGATCTCCTCGTCAAGTATGGCTTTATCCGGTCAGTAATTTGAAAATAGCTTGGCCAGTCTTGGCAGCAGGGGAATTTCAGCCATGATGCGACGCTTGTTCGTTTCGATCCTAGTGTCCTTTAGTTTCGGTGGCGTGCCCATTTCCGCGCAAGAAGAAGCGCTTTATGACGCGCCTGTTCCAGATGATGCCGCCTTCGTGCGGTTCATTGCGGTTGACGCGCCCGCCGCTGTGTTCGGGATTGAGGTGTCAGGTGATGATCTCTCCAGTCCGGCCTACCGGGTGGTGCGGGCCACTGGCCTTGACGGTGCCGAAGCGGGGGCATCCTATACCGTTCTGGGCGGGCAGTCAGATGGAACGACCTTGATTCAGGAACCCGCGCGCGACCCTTCCCGTGTGACATTGGCACTTGTGAACCTGACAACTGCTGACATCAGCTTAAAAACATCAGATGGCAGCATAGAAATTATCGGGGCCACGGGCCCGCGCCAGATGGGCTTTCGGGAAATAAACCCTGTTCAGGTGCCAGTTGCCGTCCATACGGGGGGCGGACAATTGGGCGACGTGATCGCTTTGTCCTTGCGTCGGGGGCAGAACCCCGCCCTTGTTGTAACTGTTGACGGTGTTGAATTGATTCAAAGCGAATTGATCTCGGAGCCGCTCAATTGATTTTCTCGACAAGCTTGTTTGTTTTCCTTTTTCTTCCCCTGTTTCTTGCTTGCTATTATCTTACGCCACTTCGTTTCCGATCCCTGCTTATACTGTGTTTCAGCTATGGTTTTTATGGCTGGTGGCGTTATGAATACCTGCTTGTCATCTTCGGTATGTCGCTGGTCAGCTATTATGCGGCCCAGGTCACGGTTTGGTCATCTGATGAACGGGTGCGCCGCTGGGCTGTTGGCGTGGGGGTCGGGTTCGATCTGGCGGCACTTGCATATTTCAAATACACAACCTTTCTTCTGACCAATATTTCCGCCATGTCAGAAATGTTCATGGGCCGGGAAATCCATGTAATTGATGTTTTGCTGCCCATCGGCATTTCCTTTCATACATTCCAGTCGATCAGCTATGTCATCGATATATACCGCCGCGATGCGCCGCCTGCGCGAAACATCATTGATTTTCTGGCCTTCAGTTCGCTTTTCCCGCAACTAATTGCGGGTCCGGTGCTGCGCTACAAGGATTTGGCGGCGCAGTTCGTTTCGCGCACCCATTCGCTGGAACTGTTTGCGGCGGGTGTCTACCGCTTTGTGCTGGGTCTGGCGATGAAGGTGCTTGTGGCCGACAGCGTGGCACCGCTGGCGGACCGAATATTCGCCTTGACCGACCCGACATTGGCCGAAAGCTGGCTGGGCGCGCTTGCCTATACGGTGCAATTGTTCTTTGACTTTGCGGGGTATTCCGCGATGGCAATTGGCATTGGTCTGATGATCGGGTTTCGCTTCATCGAAAACTTCAATGCGCCATATGTCAGCCGGTCCATAACCGAATTCTGGCGGCGTTGGCATATCAGCCTGTCGACATGGCTTCGGGATTATCTGTATCTTCCGCTGGGCGGCAACAGAAAAGGCCCGGTGCGCACCTATGTGAACCTGATTGTCACAATGGTGTTGGGCGGGTTCTGGCACGGTGCGAACTGGACATTCCTGTTATGGGGGGCATGGCATGGCGGGTTGATGGCGCTGGAACGGGCCATGGGCGTCAAGAAGCGGCAGGTCTGGCCTGGGTTGATTGCCTTGCCGCTGACATTCACGTTTGTCGTGATCGGTTGGGTGATGTTCCGCGCAACCAGTGTCGGTGCCGCATTGAACATGTATGCGGGCATGATTGGCCTGAACGGGGTGTCCATCCGCCCCGAAATTGCGTGGCAGATCACCCCGAGCGAGGTGCTGATGCTGGCTGTGGGCCTTGGCATAAGCTTTTTTCCGGTGCTGTCGCGGGGCCGGGATGTCCGCCCCAGTCCGGCGTTGCGGTCAACTGCTATGCTGATGCTTGCGATCTTGTCCATCAGCCGGCTTACAGCGCAGTCTGACAGCCCTTTTCTTTATTTTCAGTTTTAGGACGCGGGTTCATGGAAAAAGCGTCAAGTCTGGCAATCATGGTGACAATCGGCTGCATCGGCACTGTGACATCGGCGGTGACGCCGTGGCGCGCAGCGTTTGAAGGGCCAGTGACGGACGGGGTCATCCAGCCCGCGCTGGAGGCCGCTTTTGACGAAGCCGTGGTCATCCGCGATGGTGCCATTCATGCCTGGCAGGCATTTCTGTTCGGTGTCTTTGGCCAGATGTCAGACGGGGCACTGGCTGGCGAAGGGGAATGGTTATTCACCACCGAGGAGTTTGAGACCCATCCCGATTTCGATGCGCAGTTCAATGCGCAGATTGCGCGCATCCTGGATGTGGAAGCTGCCCTGCGCGCGCATGGTGTGGCGCTTCTGGTCGCCTTGATCCCCGACAAGGCCCGCATCATGTCCGCATATTTGCCGCGCGCGGACCGTGGCGCAGCGATTGGCGCACGCTATGACGCGGCACTTGGCGCGCTGCAGGGGGGCGGTGTCGCGGCGCCGGACCTGCGGCCCGTCTTGTCGGCGATGCTCGGCAGCGGGGACACCCCGTTCTTGCGGACAGATACGCATTGGACGCCAGAGGGGGCGCGCGCTGCGGCTTATCATCTTGCCTTGCTGGCCGAGGGTCAGATCAGCGCCCCAAGCGAGTTTGTGACCCTCACCACCGGAACTGAACCGCATACCGGGGACCTGATGCGCTTCGCAAATACCGGGCCTTTTGCCCCGCTGGTTGGTCCCCATCCTGAAGATATTACTACTTATTCTACGGTGTCAGGGGCAGTTGCGGGCGATTTTCAGGCGCTTTTTGGCGAACAGCAAATCCCTGTTGTGCTGGTCGGCAGCAGCTATTCTGCCAACCCCAGATGGAATTTTGAGGGATTTCTTAAAACATCCTTCAGTGCCGACATCCTGAATGTCGCGCAAGAAGGGCGCGGCCCCTTTGCCCCTATGGAGCGCTGGCTTCAGGATGTGGACCTGACAACACGCGCGCCGGATCTGGTGATCTGGGAAATCCCCGAACGGTATTTGACCCTTAGCACACTGAAAAGGTTGGAAGAATGAATTTGCGTTATACTTGCACAGCGCTGCTTCTTGCTGCGGCACCCGCGTCCTTCGCGGCCGCACAGGACGTGCCGCTTTATTGCGATGCCATGGCGGATCCAGAGGCGTATGCTGGTATCTTGTCAAATGCATTGATGCCATTGCGCATAGATCCTGAAAGCGGTTTTGTATACACAAATCGAGATTTTATTGAAAATTATACATTACCTGAGGAAGCCATAGCGCTTTTGAACCTGATCAATCAGAATGTCAGAGATAATGAAACAGGTCTTTATATGATAGTGCTTCCTCCAAGGGTTGCGATAAGCACTCTGCCGGATTTTGATAGACTGTTCCCCGCAGCACCAATCTTTGACTTATCGGCAGCACTCGCCACATTCTCGGACAGCATATCACGGTTGAACTCCTCTGGAATTGTTACACCAAACCTGTTTCAGCATTTAATCGATACCCCTCATTTGAAAGAGGGATATTATATTTCAGGTGACAATCATTGGTCGCCGACCGGCGCATTTGAATCAATTGCTGCGCTTGCCACGATGGGTGTCAATTTTTCATATTCATCTGAAAAGAATAAGTATCAGGTTCGGGATACGGTAAGCCGTTCGACCGGTGGTTCATACCGGAAAGCTATTGCACAAATATGTGGCACGGAGATATATGAGGACAATTTCTCTTTCTCTCGTTTTGAAATTAACACTGAAGGTAGCACTGTACAGGATCAACTTTTTGGTAGCATATCAAGTGATTCAAACAAAATTTCTCTTGTTGGAACAAGTAATTCTAATGGCGGGTTTAACGATTCTTTTCTAGCCGCAGATGCACTGTCATATCATTTTCAGACCGATGTTGAAAATTTTGGTGTGAATGGCGGTGGACTAGTTCTCTCGATCGAATCTTACTTTCATGACAAGCAGGCCCGGGAAAGTAAGATTGCCCTGATCTGGGAAACATTTCACACTGAACTTTTAAATATGAATCGTTCTACTCTCAGTCAAATCTACGGTGCGGCCTTGCCAGCCTGTGAGCCGGGACCCTTGACTTTGACCGATCAAACGACTCTCGATGACACTTGGAAAGATCTGACTTTGCACGGCTTGTTCTTACAAGATGTTCTGGAGCTTTCTATCCCGGATATGAAGACGGGGAATATCTCAATTGAAGCGACT